>PDPI01000029.1 GCA_002746565.1 Pseudomonadota bacterium
CCTGATGAGGCAAATTTAACTTACAAATACATAAAAGTTAAAACGGGAAAAGAATTAGAAAATATAGTTGGTTTTTCACTTGTATATTTGTTAAGAAGAGAGGTTGAATATGGAAGTATTATTGAAAAAAACGAACAAGGAATTCGGATTTTTTTTGATAAATCAGGAAAAGTAATAGATAAGGAAAAACTATGAAAAGTAGTGAAGAACTAACTCCCGAGTTAAAAGAAAAATATAGAAAGGAACTGAAAAGAGATGATAAGAAGGAATTTGATACAGAATTTATCAGAACTACTAATTTAGAAAATGAAATTATAAATAAGTATGGATTTAATGGAATTAAACTTATATTTGAATCAAAAAATAGTGCGAACTTTTACCAACTTGGAGAGTTTCCAAATGATTGTCCTTGGTCAAGTTTGAATGATAAAACTATTACAGAATTTATAAGCGATAATTTTCAGCCAATTTCTAATAAAATTCCAAATCTTATCTCTTCACTAAAAGAAAGATGTAAATTTATTTTTGCAGAAAAAAAGAAAACATTTGGGTTTTGCACTATTTGTTGAGCATGAGGCTTTATGATGATAGAGATTATTTTAGGATATATACAGGCGGTTCGCCTCTTTTAAATGCTAAGCCAAACGAAAATCTAAAAAGATTTAATTGGAATGTTCCTGATGATTTAAAAACTTTTTACAAAATACACAATGGCTTTGGAGAAGTTGCTACAATAATTGATAATTTATTGTTGGCAAATGAGTATATTGAAGTTATGGCAGAACAGATGAACCCAGTTTGTAAAAAACACAATATAAAACCAAAGGGCTATTCTTTTGATGAGTTGCTTGAATTTTTCCCCAATGGTTGCGGAAACGCACAATGTTTTTATAAAAATAATGGAAATTCAACAGTTGATTGGGATCACGATGATTGGGAATTATTAGAAGAAATAGGTTTTTTTGAGTTTATAGATGAGAAAATGTCTAAAATTGATGAAGAATGAAAACGTTTTATATAGTTTATAGTTTGTTTAAAAACGCCAAAAAACAACACAGGCAAAGTATCAACGCTGAGAAAATGTTATATAGTTAAAAGGAGAAAGAAAGATGACAAAACAAGAATTTAAAGAACTATTTGAGTGGGCTGATGAAAATAATATACCTGAATACCTTTTGAAATCAGAAAAGGATAAAACACCATTTCCAATTTTTCCTAGAGACAGTAAAGTTCTGTTCAGTATGGAAAAACTTGATTTGCGTGATTTTAAACTCACAAGTATACATCCTTTAATAGGAAAGCTTTGTAATGTAAAGGAACTTGATATAGGTGGAAATAAATTCAAAGAAATTCCACAACAATTGTGTGAATTGCCAAACTTGGAAATACTTAATTTAAGTTATTGTAAAATAACAAAACTTCCTGAGAATATTCACCAATTAAGTAATCTTAAAGAACTATGGTTGGGAGATACCAAATATTTAAAACGATTACCCTCTTCGATCGTTAAACTAAAAAAATTAGAAAGACTTGTTTTATTGAATAAGAATTTACATGAAATCCCTAAGGATATAGGGGAGTTAGAAAACTTAAAAGATTTGAGATTGTCTGGAAATTTTACCTTGCTTGAAATCCCCGAAAGTATTGGTGATCTTAAAAATTTAGAAAGTTTAAGCCTGTGTAAAAATGCAGGAATCAACAATATGCCTGAGAGCATTTGTATGTTGAAGAAAATAAAACATTTTTCATTCAGCCCTCATTTTGAGATTACTAAAAATCAAAAATTATGGATTGAAAATTTACTTGCAAATAAGGCAGAAATATCCGCAGGCGACTGGCGAAATCCAGAACCTAAATGGTTGAGTGATTTGAAAATGAAATATAAGTAGTAACTATTTACAACAATGACTATAAAATCTGTAACCCTAGACTAAGAAAATAAATTTAATTTTACATGCAAGGAGCTTTTCCTTACATGTAAATAAGCACTACTTGCCATACTTCTCTTTGGCTTCTTGCAATGAAGCTATAAGTTCATCTAAGTTTTCATAGGGTATGTGGGCCTTCCAGTCGGGTTCGTTTTCATTTCCTTTCAAAGAAATTCCTATGCTTACAACTGGGGCTGATTTTGCTCCGTAAGGCTCTTCTAGGTGGGAAACTGATATTATTCCTTTTTTAGTATCTGCTAGGGCAAACGATTTTAGTATGGTGTTTTTTCCACTCATATTTTTCTCCTTTTAAATTTAAGTGCGAATTGTAGCATAAAAATATTTAAAGGGTTGTTATATTTGAACATGACATTGGCTAAATGGGGATTTAGCCAATGTAGAAAAAACAGATTGCGGATTGCGGAAAACGGATGACTAGTAGGGTAAGCATTTCTTCGAAATGCCATTTATTTTTAATGTTATCTGCTTAGCACCTTAAATGCTAATTGGAAACTTTTGATGTGTAAAAACTTATTTGTCTTTTACTAGTTTTAACATCTTGATTTGTAATTTCAGCCAATCCCTTTGTGGCATTGTGGGGGCACCACCATAGGCTTTTCCGCCCTCTAAGGATTTCATAACTCCTCCGCGGGCTGCTATCATGGCTCCATCCCCTATGCTTAGATGTCCACTGGTTCCGCTTTGACCGCCCATGATAACTCCACGTCCAAGTTTGGTTGATCCAGATAAACCACTTTGGGAAACTATGATACATCCCTCATCTAAGATGCAATTGTGTCCGATCTGAACAAGGTTGTCTATCTTTGTGCCTTTTTTGATGATGGTAGATGCAAAAACTGCCCTATCTATGGTGGTTCCAGCACCTATATCAACTTCATCTTCTAAGATAACATTTCCGCTGTGATAGATCTTAACATGCCTGCCTTCTTTGGTGTGAGCGTATCCAAAACCATCGCTTCCTATGACTGCATTTGCTAGTATGGTGCAGTTTTTTCCTATCTTGGTATTTGGGTAAATGACCGCATTTGGATGGATGGTTGTACCCTCCCCTATGTAAACATTCTCGCCCACGTAAACTCCAGGCATTAAGGTTACATTTTTTTCTATAACCGCACCATTGAGTACGCTCACATGTAAGCCTATATTTGCATGTTCACTTATTTTCGGACGCAGGGTTGAGGGCTTATAATTTGCCTTTTGTAAAAGTTGCGAGATATAAGCCATTATCAGATATGGCTCATCACTTATTATCAAGCTCGCATCTTTTGGAGCATGGGGTATGAACTCTTCAGGTATGATTATCGCCTTTGATTTGGTGGATTGGAGCTGTTTGATGTATTTTGGCTTAGTGATATAAACCAACTCATTTTCATCCGCATCTTCAAGCTTATTTAACCTACTTATTTCCCTGTCTTTACCTTTGCATGTAAGGTTTAATTTTTTTGCTATGTCATATAATTTCATTACACATCCAATACCACAGAACCACCCCTAACCATTTGGATTGGGTTGTATTTCTTTATGGCTTTTAAAAAGTTTTCTATTCGATTGGCATCATCTGCCACCATGACTACTATGTAGTCCTCTCCCGCATTTGCTATGGTTCCATTGTAGGCTTTTAGCATGGCATCAAGGCCGTTAAAATCTTCATTTAAAGGGATTTTTACCAAAGCCATTTCCTTTTCCACAAAATTGCCACTTTCTATAACTTTATAGGTTGGTATGAGCTTGTGAAGTTGCTTTACAATCTGCTCTAAAACTCTCTCGCTTCCTGAGGTTACTATGCTTAATCTTGAAAGATTTGTATCTGGGATTGGGGCAACGGTTAGGGTATCGATGTTGTATCCTCGTCCTGCAAAAAGCCCAGAAATACGAGATAAAACCCCATCTTCATTTAAAACTATTACTGATATTACACGTCTGCTCATTTTCAATCCTTATACTCTAACATCATATTATACAAAGTTCCGCCCGCTGGTACCATAGGAAGAACATTTTCTAGCCTATCAACTCTAACATCTATCATGGTTACTGTATTGTTTTTTACTGCCATATCTAGGGCTTTTCTAAATTCTTCTTTAGTTTGAACCCTAAATCCAAGTCCACCAAAGCTTTCAGCTAGTTTTACAAAATCTGGCTGGGCTTGCAAATCTGTGGATGAATATCGTTTTTCATAAAAGAAAGTTTGCCATTGTCTTACCATGCCTAGGAAGTTATTGTTTAAGATGATGTTGATAACTGGTATATTTGATTCCACTGCTGTCATGAGCTCTTGGATGTTCATAAGGATTGAGCCATCGCCTGTGAAATTTATACTAATTTTATCTTTATTTCCCCATTTTGCACCCATAGCTGCTGGAAATCCATAACCCATGGTTCCCAAACCTCCGCTTGTGATGTATTGGCGTGGATAAGTGAAGGGGTAAAACTGGGCAGTCCACATTTGATGTTGTCCAACATCGGTTGAAACAACAGCTTTATCTCCCAAAATTCGTCCCGTTTCTTCTATAACCCATTGGGGTTTTAAGATCTCATCACTATCTTCATAAACTAAAGGATGAATTTCATCATAACGCTTTAGTAGATCTCTCCAGCTTTGGTATTTTTCAGGCTTAATTGTTTCCTTTGCTAGGGGTATCATCTTTTGTAAAACATTTTTTAGATCGCCCACTATTGGGTAATCCACATTTACTAGTTTTCCGATGGAACTTGGATCAATGTCCACATGTATAATCTTTGAATGTTTTGCAAATTCGCTTAATTTTCCAGTAACCCTATCATCAAACCTAGGTCCTAGCGCTATCATAAGGTCTGTTTCACTCATGGCCATATTTGCCGAATAATTCCCATGCATCCCAACCATACCAAGTAAAAGTTCATTATCATGCCTTAGGGCTCCTCTTGCCATGAGGGTCTCAACCGCTGGGATACCACTTATCTTGGAAAATTCTCTTATTTCTTTGCTAGCATTTGAATTTATGATGCCTCCACCTAGATAAAGTATGGGTCTTTTTGCATCCGAGATGGCTTTTATGGCCTTTGTTATCTGTCTTGCATTGCCCTTATATGTGGGTTTATAGGTTTGCATACTGATTTCTTTTGGATATTTAAACTCTCCCTCATGGGCAGTTACGTCCTTTGGTATATCTATATGCACAGGTCCTGGTCTGCCCGTTCTTGCTATATAAAAGGCTTCTTTTAAGATGCGGGGTAATTCTTCTACTTTTTTTACTATATAATTATGCTTAACACAAGGGCGACTTATACCAACAGCATCTATTTCTTGGAAAGCATCTGTGCCTATCATGGTAATTGGAACTTGACCGCTTATGACAACCATAGGAACAGAATCCATATAAGCAGTCGCTAATCCCGTTACAGCGTTTGTAAATCCTGGACCACTTGTAACAAAGGCAACTCCCACATTTCCACTCGCCCTTGCATATCCATCTGCTGCATGAACGGCAGCTTGTTCGTGGCGAGTTAATATATGCTTAAAAAAATCCTGTTTATAAACTTCATCGTAAACATTCATTATCGCCCCACCTGGGTAACCAAAAACTACTTCTACGCCCTCTTCTTTTAGGGCTTGTATAACCATACGTGAGCCACTTATCTTCATATTATTTCCTAATGGTTTTTTCTTTTTAAAGCTTTATTATAACAAAAAGAAATTAAACAAGTATATAAACGGACAAAAAATAAAATTTATATGAGTTTATGCTATACTTTTACACATTTTTTTCTAGGAAACGCGATGAGATATGATAAAATGAGCTCTTTTATTGTCATGGACATAGTAAGAGAAGCCCAGAAATTTGACGATACGATACATTTTGAGATAGGACAGCCAGACCTCCCACCAAGCCCTCATCTAAAAAAAGCTTTTTTGGAAGCTGTGAATGAAGATAAGTTTTCATACACAGAATCAAAGGGCTTGTTGGCTTTGCGTGAGAAAATTTCTAACATGTATAAAGAAAAATACGGCGTAGATGTGGATACTGATAGGATTATCCTAACTCCTGGAACTTCAGGTGCTTTTTTGGTAGCCTACACCCTAAGCCTAAAACACGGCGAAAAACTTGGCCTCTCAAACCCATCTTATCCTTGTTATAAAAATTTTGCTTACATGTTAGATATAAATCCTTGTTTTATCAACATAGACAAAACTAGCAAGTATGAGCTAACCCCAGAGCATCTAAAAGGCAAGGATATAAAGGCTTTACAGATTTCATCTCCAGCAAATCCTACGGGAAATATCTACGATAAGCAAAATCTAAAAGAACTTATATCCTACTGCAAGCAAAAAGATATATTTTTCATCTCTGATGAACTCTACCACGGCTTAAGCTACGAAAAAAGGGCAAATACTGCCTTAGAATTTGACGAAAATGTCTTTGTTATCAATGGATTTTCCAAGTATTATTGTATGCCAGGAGCTAGACTAGGCTGGGTTATAGTTCCCAAAAATCTAGCCAGACAAGCCGAGATAATAGCCCAAAATATCTTCATTTCCGCCCCAACTTTTTCCCAATATGCAGCCTTGAGTGCCTTTGATGAAGAGTATCTATCTTTCATCCGAGAAACTTTCAAGCAAAGAAGAGATTTCCTATACAAAGAATTAAGCCAAATTTTTTCAGTGGAAGTAAAACCAAACGGAGCATTTTATCTTTGGGCAAACATTTCAAAATATAGCCCTGATAGCTTCGAGTTTGCCAAAAAACTCCTCCAAGATCTACACGTAGCCTCAACCCCCGGAAAAGATTTTGGCTCAAACCAAACCCACAAATACATAAGATTTGCCTATACTAGAGACATAGAACACATGAGAGAAGGAGTTGAGAGATTGAGGAAATATTTAGCTTAATTTTTCCTTGATTTTTTTCTTTTTTTGTTGTAAAATTGAGTTTTAAAATCAATACAAAGGGGCAGATTTTGAAAAAAATGTTTTTACTTTTTTCCCACACTTTAAGTCGTGAACAGCGTTTGGATGGTGAGCAAAATTTGGATGTGGGGGAGTTTGTGTCTTTGGATGCTAAACTTCAAAGGCTTTGGAGCGATATTTCGCCTGAGATTGAGAGCTTAAAAAGCTTACTTGAGCCTTTTAAAGAGTTTTTGAAATCAAATGCAAAAAAGGGGGATTTTGTGCTAATACAGGGGGATTTTGGGGCAAGTTACGAGATGGTTTGCTTTAGTAAAAAGTTAGGTTTAGTGCCTATTTATGCTACCACAAAACGCATGGTAAGCGAAGAGAATCAAAGCGAAAAAATAATCAAAAAATCAATATTTATCCATAGGAGGTTTAGAGAATATGGAGTTTAAGAAAATTTTAAATTTGGCAAAAGAGAAGCTAGATAATATAAATTATAAACAAATTTTAGACAAAGCAAAAGATTGGTGGATTTTATATGTATTTGGAGCCATAACATTGGTAGGATTTTTTTTCTTATTTTTTATAGGCGAGGATAATTTCATAAGTCGATTATATGCAAGCTTGGATGTTGCAAGTGCTGTTGCATTAGCTACACTTGCATTTTATGCTTATTATGAGTATTCAAGCGAAAATCATAAAAATAAAGATTATTTACAACAGCTTCAAAAAGTTCAACTTCTTGAAAATAAGGCTGCATTTTTAGGCATCGTATTTGGTGGCTCAAACCGCGAAGCAGATAAACAAATGAGACAATTTGCCGAAGAAAAAGGTATAGATAAAAATCTTATTTTTATAAAAAAATTTGGAGATAAGCAAATAACTGTGAGCGAAGAAGATATACCAAAACTCATAAAGTATTTAAGAGAAGAGTTTATGCTAAACGCCTCAAGTGCAGATGAGTTACATGTGGCGATTTCTGGTGTGGGGATTACATTTTTTGTGTGCGGAGATATATTGTCAAATTGGAAACGTACCATCGTTTACCACTTCAACCAAGGAAAGTACGAACCTTGGTATTTAGACAACAAACATCGCAGAAAAAATAATAGCACATTAAAAGACACAGTATGAAATACACAAAATTAACAATCAAAATAAACACAAAAGACAAACCGCCTTACTTTTTAGGAAGCCAACTTCGTGGGGCTTTTGGGTATGCTTTAAAAAATATTTACTCTCATGATAGCTCCAAAGAGAGCCTTTTTTATAAGTTTTATGAAGAGCAAAATATACAAAGGGCTTTTAGGTTTGATTATGTTTTAGGCCAGTATGAGTATGAGTTTGATTTTTATCTTTTTGATAAATATTGCGATGAAGTGTCTTTTGTAATAAATGCTTTTGATAAAATGCTAAGTAAGGTCGGGCTTGGAAAAGACAGAAAAACTTATAAAAATTATGAAATTTATCTCAATGATAAAGATAAAAAACTTGATTTTTCTAAAAAATATACAAAAAAAATCAAAATAAAAAAGCATTTTAGCAAAGTGGAGATTGAGCTTAAAACTCCCCTTCGTATCAAAAAAGATAATCGTTTCATAAGAAATTCTTCTATTGAGCTTGAAGATATTTTAACCTCTATCCATAAAAAGATTCGATTTTTAAAAGGCGAAGAGGTTTATAGGCTCGATTTTAAGCCAAGCTATACTTACAAGGCTAAAGATGTTTATTTTAAGGATTTATCAAGATACAGCTTAGCAAAAAATGAAAAGATGAAATTTGGGGGCTTAGTGGGGAGTTTACATGTGGATAATTTAGACAAAAAGTCTTACAAACTTTTAAAAATGGGCGAGATATTAGGCGTAGGAAAAGAGACAAGTTTTGGGCTTGGAAAAATAATAGTAAAGGAAGAATATGAGTAAATATTTATATGGTGCTAGTGTGCAGGGTATTCAAAATTTTATTTTTAAGACGAACAAGCTTAAAGAGATTATTGGAGCTAGTAAATTAGTTGAGGATTTAGGTTTTATAAGAGGAATTATAGAAAATAATAAAAAAGCTAGAGATACTTATAGTGTAGAGGGTATTAAAAATAAGCCGATTGTTATTCTCTCATCTGCGGGAAACTTGCGTATCATTTTTGAAAATAAAGAAGATGCGAAGATAATGGTTAAAAAATTTCCAAAAGAGGTAATGCAAAAAGCTTACGGTATTACTATATCACAAGCTCTAATTCCATTTGATGACACCTATGAGAGATGTTCAAAAAAACTTGAGCAAAGACTCAAATTTCAACGCAACAAACCTCCATTGCCCCTTGATTTGCATTTTTCTATTTTAAAGCAAAATCCAAAAACAGCCAAACCTGTAGTTAAAAAAATCATAGAAGAAGATGAAGAAATTTATTTGGACAAAGCCACAAAGCAAAAAATAGATAGATTTAAACAGTTTGTAAATGAAAAGTTAGACTTAGAAAATTTATCGAACTCTAAAAATAAAATAGCCATCATACATGCAGACGGAAATGGTCTAGGAAAAATAGTACAAAATATGGATGAAAAAGAGCTTAAAAGTTTTTCTTTAGCACTTGACAAGGCAACTATAGGAGCAAAAGAAGAAGCAAGTAAAGTTGTGAAAGGATTTGAGAAAAATCATCGAGAAATCATACTAAGTGGAGACGACTTAACTATCGTTTGTAATGCAAGTTATGCTTTAGAGTTTACAAGAAATTTTTTAGAACTTTTTGAGCAAAAAACAAAAAATATATATAAAAACGATAGCCTTAGTGCATGTGCAGGTATAGCTTATGCGAATGAGAAATATCCCCTTCATTATGCTTTTGATTTAGCGGAAGCCCTATGCTCTTATGCTAAAAAAGATTCAAGAAAAATTGATGATAAATATCCGCCTTCAAGCCTTATGTTTCACAATATTCGAAGCTCACATGTAAAAAGCTATAGTAAATTTGTTGATGATGAACTAACCTTAGGAACAGATGAGAAAATTTTATGTAATTTTGGTTCTTATTTTCTACATGAATACAAAGATAGACCCCAAATCGATGTACTTTTAAAAACCATAGATGATTTTAGAAAAGATGGTAGCCCAATAAGTAGACTAAGAGAGTGGCTAAGCGAATTAGATAATAACAGAACTTATGCCGATAATGAACTTAAACGAATAAATCAAATAACAACATGGAAAAGTGAAAATCTGTCTAACTTGTATAAAAATTTAAGCTTAGAAAACCTTATAGTTACAAAAGATGGAGCGGAAAAAACGCCAATTTATGACATTTTGCAAATACTTGCCGTTGAAGATAAAGGAGATAAAAAATGAGAAAAGATATAAAATACAAAATCACTTTTTTGGATTATTGGCACTTAAGTAGTGGTCTTAGTGGGGGTGCTAGATTTGATAGTAGCGTACTTAAAGATGAAAATTCTCTTCCTTTTGTATCAGGAAAAACTATCAAAGGCTTACTTAGAATTGAAGCAGAAGATGAAAATTTTATAAACAAATGCTTTGGTGTTAATGTGGAAAAAGGAGATGAAAAAACTCAAAACCAACAAGGAG
>PDPI01000007.1 GCA_002746565.1 Pseudomonadota bacterium
AGAAATCACGTCTTTACTGAACCGCCATGGGGCAAAAGCCATAGGCATAACGGGGAAAGATGCCTCCTTGCTAAGAGCTAAACCTCTAAAAAGGGGGAAATACGGACGGGTTGGAAAAATCAAAAAAGTAAAAGGAAAAATCCTAAAACAACTCATAAAAGATGATTTTATCCCTGTCATCGCCCCCATTGCAAGTGATAAAACAATGGGTAGTTTGAATATAAATGCCGATCTATGTGCTAGTAAAATTTCAGCCAATATCAAGGCTAAAAAGATATTTTTTCTTACAGACACCAGGGGCATCTTGGATAAAAATGGAAATCTTTTATCAAAATTAAGCGTAAAAGATGTTGAAAATCTCAGAAAAGACAAAACCATACAAGGCGGCATGATACCAAAGGTGGATGCTTGTTTAGAAGCCCTAAAAAGCGGGGTTAGCTCTGCTCACATCATAGACGGACGCATTGAGCATTCTATCTTGCTTGAACTTTTTACCGATGAGGGAATTGGAACTATTATAACTAAGGATTAAAAATGTTTATACAAACTAGAGGAAACGATAAAAAAACCCAAGAAAAGGTAAGTTTTTCTGAAGCACTTTTAAATCCAAGTGCTAGTTTTGGCGGACTTTATGTGCCAGAGATTTTACCTAAAATAGATTTAAATTGGCTAGAAGAGCATAAAAACACTTCCTACAAAAAGCTTTGTTTGGATATTTTAAGCCTATTTGATCTTGATGTGGATAAAAAGGTTTTGGAAGAAGCAATAAATTTATATGATAAATTTGACGATAAAAATAATCCCGTTCCCCTAAAAAAAATCGAAGAAAATCTATATGTAAATGAACTTTATCATGGGGCAACAAGAGCTTTTAAAGATATGGCATTGCAACCATTTGGATATATCTTATCCCATCTAGCAAAGAAAAAAAAGGAAAACTTCCTAATCCTAGCCGCCACAAGTGGCGACACTGGTCCAGCAACCCTAGAAACCTTTAAAAATAAAGAAAATATAAAAGTAGTTTGCCTCTATCCAGAGGGTGGAACTAGCGATGTACAAAAGCTCCAAATGGTAACAAATGGAGCAAAAAATATCAAAGTTTTAGGTATTAAGGGGAATTTTGACGATGCTCAAAGAGCTTTGAAAACTTTGTTAAATTCCACATCCTTTAAAGATGAATTGCAAAAACAAAATATAAAATTAAGCGCTGCAAACTCGGTAAATTTTGGACGAATCATTTTCCAAATCATCTATCATGTAAGTGCATATTTGAAACTTTTACAAAACAAAACCATACAAAATGGAGAAAAAATTTATCTAACCATCCCAAGTGGAAATTTTGGCAACGCTTTAGGGGCGTATTATGCAAAAAAAATGGGCTTACCAGTTGAAAAAATCCTAATCGCATCAAATATAAACAACATTTTAACTGAGCTTATAAATACTGGAATTTACGATATTAGAGATAAAAAATTGCTCCTTACCACATCTCCAGCCATGGATATTTTGATCTCTTCAAATGTTGAGAGAATGCTCTTTGATAAATTTGGCTACGCTAGATGCCGTCAATTAATGGATAGTTTACAAGCAAATGCTTATTACAAATTAAATGAAGATGAAATAAAACAAATTCAAGATGACTTTTCGGCAACATATTGCGATGATGAATATGCTAAAAAAACCATAAAAAAATACGCCCAAAAAGGCTATGTTTTAGATCCTCACACGGCCACTTGCTTAAAAGCTAGAGAATCAGAGGAAAAACCATTACAAAATGTCATAGCATCCACGGCTGAATGGACAAAATTTGCCCCAACCATGCTAAATGCTATAAATGAAGACGATAAAAAATATGACGATAAGACTGCATTAAAAGGCATAAAAGAAAGTTTAAATGTAAAAATTCCAAATTGCATCAATAAACTTTTTAATAGCAAAGTTGCACATAATCAAGTGGTTGAAAAAGAAAATATAGAAGAAAATATCATAAAATTCCTAAAGGCTTAAAATGATCATCATCCCAGCAAGACTCCAATCAACTAGATTTCCAAGGAAGATTTTATGCGACATAAATGGCTATCCCATGGTTATAGCCACCGCAAATAGAGTAAAAAATATAGACGATGTGGTAATAGCAACCGATAGTGATGAAGTTATGAGCATTTGTGAAAAGTACGGATTTAAGGCAATTCTTACTTCATCAAATCACCAAAGTGGAACGGACAGGATAAACGAAGCAGCCGAGATTTTAAAACTTAAAGAAGAAGAAATCATCATAAACGTCCAGGCCGATGAGCCCTTCATAGAACCAGAAGTGGTCGAGGCTGTAAAGAAAAAAATAACATCCGATAAACAAGCCCTAATGGCAAGCTGTTACAAAAAAATCCAAAAAGATTTTGCCAATGACTCAAATCACGTCAAGGTTATAGTTGATATAAATGGATACGCCATCTACTTTTCACGATCCAAAATTCCCTATGATAGGGAAGAACATAAAGATTATTTAGGGCATCTAGGCATCTATGGCTTTAGATGCAAAAACCTAAAAAAATTCTGCTCCCTCCCGTCCTCACCCCTAGAACAAATAGAAAAACTAGAACAACTTCGAGCAATTTATAATGGTGAGAAAATAGCTATGGTCGAGGTTAAAAGTGAGAGTTTTGGGATAGATACGAGGGAGGATTTGGAGTTGGCTTTAAAAATCTTTAGAGATTAAACACAAAAAAAATGCTTAATCTTTTTAAAATCATTTATAAATATCCCCGCGACTTCCAACATCAAAAACAAAAACCATAAGTTCATCATCTATAATCCTAAAAATCGCTCTATATTTTCCTATCCTTAACCTATACATATCTGTATATTTAAAACCATTGAAAACCTTTATGTCATAGGTTTTCATCTGCCATTTTTGCATAGAAGCAATCTCATCAAATGCCTTAAAAAACCTTACAGCCATTTTTTTATTAGATTTTAAAAATTTTTGAGTTCGCTTATGATAAACCACCCTATAAGACATCAGACAAGCCCAATTCTTCACCATCCAAATCGTCAAAATCAATATTTAAAGCCTCTATTTCCTTCTGCTCTTTTTTACTTATCGGTTTACAATTTTTTTTCAAATATTCATTTAGGCTTATATTTTCTTCTTTTTCTATTTCTTTCAGTGCAACTTGACACAAAAAACCACTAAAAGTTTTATCATGCATTTTTACATAAGTATTTATTTTTTCATAGTCTTCTTTTTCTAAGCTTATATTTTTCCTTACTCTTTTTGTAAGTAAAGTCATTTTTAACCCTTTATGCTTGTGTGTATATGTGTATTTTATGTATTTTGCCTTAAAAACTGATTAAAGAAAAATAAATGGCATTTCGTAAAAATGCTTACTTTACTAGTTATCTGTTTTCCGTAATCCGTAATCCGTTTTCGGCACTGACTAAATCCCTATTTAGTCAGTGCCAATTAAACAAAAATATCTTTCTTTAAAAATAATTAAGATATAATTGCAACCATGAAATTTTTACAAAGGAAAAAACATGTTTAAAAACATAAAAAAACTATGGGTTGGCATCGCCCTTGCAACTGGTGCTGCTGGATTTTTATATGCTTCTGAGCCATTGAAAGTAGGGATGGAACTTGCTTATCCACCCTTTGAAATGAGCGATAAGCAGGGCAAACCAACAGGCGTTAGTGTGGATTTTGCAAAGGCTTTAGCAAAGGCTTTAGATCGTCCATTGGAGATAAAAAATATCGCTTGGACAGGACTAATCCCCTCACTTAAAACAAAAAAAATCGACCTAATCATCTCTTCCATGACCATCACAAAAGAACGCCAAAAAGTTATATCTTTCTCCATCCCCTACGCCCAGTCAAATCTAGCAATTTTAACTAACCCAAAGGCAAATGTTAAAAATATAAAGGATTTAAACAAAAAAGGAAAAGTTGTAGCCGTAAAACAAGGCTCAACCGGACATACATGGGCAAGGGAGCATCTAAAAAATGCTACTATAATGCCATTTGATAAGGAAAATACAGCCATCTTAGAAGTCATTCAAGGCAAGGCCGATGGATTTTTGTATGATCAATTAACGATCTACAAAAACTGGAAAAAACACCCTAAAAAAACCATAGCCCTACTAAAACCCTTCCAAAAAAAGCCAGAATATTGGGGCGTTGCTTTAAGAAAAAAAGATACTAAGCTTAAAAAACAAGTGGATGAATTTATCAAAAAAGCTAAAAGTGATGGTACTTTTGATGGATTTTCCCACAAGCATCTAAAGGAAGCAAAAGAAACATTTGACCAATTAAATATTCCATTTTTCTTTTAAAAGAATAGCGTTTTGTTTAAAAAATATTTTATAAATAAACTGGAATTTAAACAAGAACCCCATTTGAAAAAGCAGGTATATTTGGCGAATTTTATATTTGCTTTTTTTGTGGTGGTTTTGAGCTTGTTTTTGATGTTTTCAAAAACGGATTATAATTTTAATTTTTCAACCATTTGGGAATATAGGCAAAAATTTATCGACGGCTTTTATATGACCATCCTTATATCATTTTTTGCCTTGATCTCAAGTCTCATTATAGGCATTTTCTTCGCTTATGGGCAAGGAAGCAAGCTTATCATCTTACGATTTCTTAGTCGTCTTTACATAGAAATCATACGAGGAACTCCCCTTTTAGTGCAGATATTGGTTTTTTACTATGTTTTTGCAGCAAATTTAGGATTTGATAACCGCTATGTGGTTGGAGTTTTCATACTTGCTATTTTTGCAGGGGCGTATGTGAGTGAGATATTTCGTGCGGGCATTCAAAGTATAGATGGCGAACAATTTGAAGCATCAAAATCGCTAGGTTTTACAAATTTTCAAACATACCGATACATCATTTTGCCACAAGCTTACAAACGTATCATCCCACCTCTTACAGGACAATTTGCATCCATCATCAAAGATTCTTCCTTGCTTTCTATCATCTCGGTTAGCGAATTTACCATGAACGCCCAGGAAGTAAACGCTTATACCTATTCAACCCTTGAAAGCTACATTCCCCTTGCCATTGGATACCTAGCTTTAACCTACCCCATTTCATTTTATGCTAGTCATTTGGAAAAAAAGATGAGAAGCTAATGGGTAAAATTGACAAATATCAATGGCATCTAATACCTATTTTGCTACAATCAAACAAAAAGAGGATAAAATGACACTAGATTTTACAAATCTATCGGACTTGGAAAAATATAAGCTAATGAGCACCACCATCTCTCCTCGCCCCATTGCCTGGATAGTAACGGAAGATGAGGGAATTATAAACATAGCTCCTTTTAGTTATTTTACTCCCCTTAGCTCAAACCCCCCAACCCTTGTTGTTTCCATAGGACAAAAAGATACTTCAACCCCAAAAGATACCCTAGCAAACATACTAAAACACAAAAAGGCTACCATTTGCTTAGCTGGAAAAGAATTTATGGATTCTATTAGCAAAAGTGCGAGTCCGTTGCCAAAAAATGTATCAGAAAGCAAAGAATTTAGCATAGAAACCTTGAATATTAAAGATGATTATCCGCCAATCGTAAAAGGAGTAAATGTGGCATTTTTTTGTGATTTTTACGATACCTTTCCCATAGAAAAAAGTAAAACTTTGCCAATTTTTCTAACCATAAACTCAATGTTTTCCCAAGATGAAATCATAGATGAAAATTTACATGTAAAAGCCCAAAATATAGGAAGAGTTGGAAAAAGTTACATATGTGATTATATATCTAAGGAACAATAATGACCAAAGAAAAATTTTTAAAAGATACAAAAATATTGCTAGATTTTATAGAGCTCTACTGTAAAGATAAACATGAAAAAGGGGAAAGTGAAAACCTAGATCTTAGCTATAGGGGTAAAAAACTAGGGCAAGTTTCTTTTTGTCTTTGCCCAAAGTGTAAGGAAAATTTTTTATATTCATACGAGAGATTGCAAGAGTGTCCCCATGAGGAAAAGCCAAGATGCAGACACTGCAAAAATACCTGCTATGAGAGGGAAAAATACAAAAATCTAGCAAAAATCATGCGTTATAGCGGGGTAAAAACAGGGCTTAGCAAACTTAAAAAAATTTTTAAATAATCTGTCTAAAATCCTTATCTTTTTCTACAAATTCATAACTCTCCAAAGGATTTTCTCCTAACTTACAAATAAATTTGCAAGTCTTTTCATGTGATAATTTAAGAGCCTTTTTCAAAACATCAAAGATATAAGCTCTAGTATTCATCAAAGGAAGATGTGCCCTACCTTGATAAGCAAAATCCTCACCCTCAATGGCTAAAAATCCCTCTTTTTTGAGATATTTTTCGAAGGGAATTTTTTCATTTACACCATCAACTACCAGTAAAACCTCATATTCATTCATCCAAAACCCCTTGCAAGATACCTAAAAATTCCGCTGGATTCTTATATCCAACCACTTGAAAATTTTTAAGCTCAACGCCATTTTTAAAAAATACAATTCCAGGAGGTCCAAAGAGTTTAAACATTTTTAGCATTTTTTTATCTTCATCGCTATTTTTACTAACATCCACTTGCAAAAGAGTAAAAGCTCCCATTTTTTCTTGAACCTTTTTATCAAGAAAAGTTATCTCTTCTAATTCCTTGCAACTAGCACACCATTTGGCTCTAAAATCCAAAAGAATAGGTTTTTTAGCATCTTTAATCTGTTTTTTTAACCCATCAATGCTTTTGATCTGCAAAAAATTATCCCTTAACTTTAATTCTTCAATCTTGTTTAAATGCAAACCTTTTAAGGGTGAAAAAACGCTAGCATTTCCAATAAAAAAGCCAACAAAAAGTAAAACTCCATAAAGCAAAACTAAAAAAGCTAACGCCCTAAAAAATCTCTCTAATCCACTTTTGCACGCATCAAAAACACCCATGTAAATAGAAGCAAATATAAACCAAATCGCCCAAAGTAAAACCAAAATTTGCCCATCTATAACCCTTTCTAACATCCAAATAGCAATGCCAAGCAAAACAAAACCAAAGATCATCTTAACCCTATCCATCCAAATCCCAGGACGGGGCAAAAGCTTCCCAGCACTAAGTCCGATGAGTAAAAGCGGAACACCCATTCCAAAACTCATCACAAAAAGCGCAAATCCACCAAGCAGGGCATCCCCACTTTGTCCGATATAGATCAAAGCCCCAGCTAAAGGTGCTGCCACACAAGGTCCAACGATAAGAGCCGATAAAAAACCCATTATGGCAACGCCTAGCATACCTCTACCTTTTTGAATATTGGATTTTTCATTTATTTTATTTTGCAAACTTTTAGGAAGTTCTAGATCATAAAATCCAAACATAGATAAAGCCAAAAGGACAAAAATGCCACTAAAGGTAAAAATCACATAGGGATTTTGTAAAAGACTTTGAATATTTGCCCCAAATACTCCAGCCAAGACCCCAGCAATGGCATAAGCAACCGACATGGATAAAACATAAATCAAAGAAAGCATAAAGCCTTTTTTGGTAGTCATTTTATCTTTAGAATTTGAAACAATTATGGATGAAAGTATGGGAATCATAGGTAAAATGCAAGGGGTCAATGAGAGCAAAAGACCAAAACCAAAAAAGCTAACTAAGACCCAAAAAATACCTTTAGAAGTAAACAAAGATGCTACACTATCTTGATTGGATATTTGTTTGCCACTACCCAAATCAAACTCTTTTTCTAAACTCATAGGCTGATAGCAAATACCCTGCTTCGAGCAACCCTGCCAAGCAATTTTTACCTTAAATTTACCTTTCTTTAATCGTTTTTTAAGCTCTTCAAGGGGTATTTTCAACTCAAATTCCCCATCAAAAATCTCCCGACCATGCTCTAGATGGGTCCTAGGAAACTTTATCTTATCCACTAAACTCAAAGAAATGGGTGAATTTATATCTATCTTAAACTTATCCTTATATAAGTATATATCATCGGCAAGTTTCACATGCACAACTAAATTTTTATGAACTTTTAAAATATCAAGCTTAAAGGCTTTTTGAGGATTTAAAACAACCCCATAACAAGTATTTAAAACCAGAACTAAAACCATAAAAAAACGACTCAAATTTATTCCTTATTTTTTAGTAATGAAATTATACAAAATAAAGGTTTTATTGTAACTTATTACAAAATGCATCTATCCTAGATCTAATCTAAGTACATATGGTTTTTTCATAAGCTTATATGTAGCAAATTGTTATACGTGGATCTATTGGCAAATTTGAGGGCTTTTTTCGCACATTTTATCTAAGGTTATTTGTGCATCTCTATATCCAGCTTCAGCAGATTTTTTCAACAACTCATAAGCTTTTTTCTTATCCATTTTCACGCCCTTGCCATTATAATACAAACTCGCTAAATTATGTTGAGCCTTAGCATATCCTTGATTTGCAGAAAGTTTGTACCACTTTAAAGCCTCTTTATAATCTTTTTCTTCTTCATACAAAGCCCCTAAATTATACTGAGCTTCATAATAATTCTGAGCCGCAGAAAGTTTGTATAGTCTTTTGGCTTCTTTTTTATCTTTTGGAACACCAAATCCTTGAGAATACATAATCCCTAGGTTGTATTGTGCCACATCAAAGCCCTGATCGGAGGATAATTTGTACCATTTTATAGCTTTTTTATAGTCTCGTTTTACCCCCAATCCGTTGTGATACACCGCACCGATGGCATTTTGAGCCTCCTTATCCCCTTGCTTTGCAGAGAGTTTAAACCACTTTAGAGCTTCTTTGTAATCTTGCTCCACCCCTTGAGCTTCCGCATACATCACACCTAACCAAAATTGAGACTTTGCATATCCATTGTCTGCTGATGATTTAAAGGATTTTAAAGCCTTATCATAATTTTTCATCTTATAATCTATCATAGCTGAAAAATATTCAAACTCACCCAGATCTTTTTTGGTATCAGTAAGCAGTTTTTGATAATCATTATAAGTCTTTGTTAAACAACCCGTCAAATAAAAACTAACCATAACAAACAATATTAAAGGCATTATGCTTTTTTTCATATCTTACTCCTAACTAATACGATTTGAGATACTAACAAATTATAAATTAAAGTTTAGTTAATAACACAAAAATACTCCCAAGCAAATTATAGCTTATACACACAATAAACATAAACAATATATCAAAGAATTAACAACAATAAAACATTTTGATTTTAAAAAAAGAAACAACCACAAAGTCCGCATTCCGTAATCGGCACTCCGTAATCAGTACGAAGTTGGCAGGAACCT
>PDPI01000009.1 GCA_002746565.1 Pseudomonadota bacterium
CAAAGAGTGCGAAAAATACTTAAGTAAATTTGATGAAAAAACTATATTTGATTTAGCACAAAATTTTGACAATCCAACTGCACCTTGGAGAGCAGGGAAGATAGCATATAGCTTATATAGTTATATTTTGGGTTTACATATAAAAGGGGTTTCAAAGATACTAAGCGAACTTGATAGTAAATATAGCCCGATAACTTGCGATAGAGCTGAACTTATAAGACTATCACATACTTTAATAAAAGATGAAAACGATGAAAATATCAATACTATTTTTGAGCTAATAGAACTTGAAAGTGGGGAATGGAGCGAGTATCTAGGTTACGCATTGGCTGAGTTAGTGGATAGTAAAAAAGTTTTTGATAAGGTTTTAGAGTTTATCCCTAGCTTTAAAAAAAGTGATATGATGGAGTATAAAAAATCTTTCAAAGAAGAAGTTTTACGCAATCTTTTTATGCCTCATGAGGTAAATAGTGAAGATAAAAGTCTTGTAAAAAAACTTTCTTCACTTTTAAAATCATCTGATGAAAAACCAAAGCACCCTATAGAAAAACTCTCTTGTGAGCAAATGACAAAGCTACTTGATGTCTGCTTAGAAAAACTTAAATCCGATATGGTTTTCACACTTTTAAATCTCATCTATCATAGTAAAGATTATGAAAATGCAAAGAAATGGTGGGCAAAAAATGACTTTGAAAAGTGGCTAAAAAGTACCAATCTCTACACCAATGAGAAAAGGCAAGAATTACAACAAGATGAAGAAAGTTGTATAATGCTTCGTATTCCACAAAGAGAAAAGCCACCAAAACATTGGCAAGATGAAAAAGATTGGCGTGGGGATTTAGCACAAATTCAAAATGCACATAAAGGGCATAGGCTAGTGGGCGGTTTGCTAGGAGCAAATGGCTTTTATCTAATCGCTGAGAAACAATACACCAACAAGTTTTGGACAGGCTCACATCGAACACAAATCTATTTTTATGATTTTGCAATTAAGCAGTGGCATTATCACTATTATCCTGATTTAAATTTTCATGTTTGCAAGGTTTTAAATTCAAGTGCAAATGAAGACTTTTTTGGTGTGGCACTTGGTGGCTCAATCATCACGAAAAAACTAGACGGCGAATTTAAAATCGAGCGAGAACAACTACCTTTTTGGTGTCCAACGGGTGTAAAAATATTTAATGATGAGTTATATTTATCTTCTTATGGTGGCGGGCTATTTAAAAGAACTAAAGATGGGGAGTGGCAACACTTAAGTCAAGATTTTGCACAGGCTTATTTTGAAGATAAAGAAGGAAATAAAGGTTTTTCTTGTTTCGATGGATTTAGTGCTGATGAAATCTACGCAGGAGGAGAAGACGGAAGAGTTTGGCTATATCAAAACGGCTTTTGGCAAGCCATAAAAGTACCAATCCGTGCAGTAAACTACGACCCAAGCCACGAAGATGACGCAGACATAGACCACATTATTTGCGGAAGTGATGGAGTAGTATACATAGCAGGTTCTTGCGGTATCCTAAAAGGCAGAGCCAACACATGGAAAGCAGCCGTAAATATGCAAAGCCACATAGAGAGTATGATATGGCACAAAAACACCCTATATTTTACTACAAATGATTTTAGCTCAGATAGTATCTACCGCCTAAATCCAAATGGTAAACTTGATAAGATAAAAGTACCAAGTAAGCTTGGTATGTACATGAATCATGGTAGATTTTTAATAGCAAATGATGATAGATTAATGCTAGTAACTCAAAATGAAGCTGCTGTGTATGATGGGGATAGATGGGAGAGGGTGTTTTAGTTTGAAAAGTTAGATATGGGAGGAATTATTGTGCATAATAAAATATTTTATTCATGGCAGTCTGATTTGCCGAACAATACAAACAGGGGATTTTTAGAGTCTTGTATTAAGAGAGCAATTAACGAATTAAAAGGGATGGAAACATTTTCTATCGAATTAACTTTAGATAAAGATACAAAAAATATTACAGGTACTCCTGATATAACAGAAAGTATCTTTAAAAAAATAGATAATACTAAAGTTTTTATTGCGGATATATCAATAATAAATTCTAAATTTGAAGGACGAAAAACACCTAATCCTAATGTCTTAATTGAATTAGGTTACGCATCAAAATCAATTGGCTGGGATAAAGTTATATGCCTTTATAATTTAGATTATGGTAGCCTAGATGATCTTCCATTTGACTTAAGGCAAAGGAGAATTATAACTTACAGCCTTAAACATAAACAAAAAAGCGAAATTAGAAATGAAATATCATCAAAAATAGTTGACAATATGAAGAGTCTATATGAAACAGGAGGCTTAAAAAATATAATTAATGATTATATAAAGGTGCAGGTTGATACAGAAATTCTAACAATAATAAATCATTTAAATAAAATAGTATTTGGTTACTCAAAAGGTAATAGTTTCGATAGTATTTCGAAATTTTTAAATTTAAGAGAAAAAGAAATAGTTAAAATATTAAAAAATAGTAACTTTATAGGATTTCAAATTTTTAAAAAGTTAGAAATTAATGAAAGCAATCTAAGGCAAATTGTCGATAAGACAATTTCATCTTCTTATCATGAAAAAGAGCCCGCAGGAGTTATAATCGAACTTGTACGATGGATTGCAAAATTTGACAAGTTTAATAGCTTGAGAATAAATCCAAATTTATTTCAGTCATCACATAAAAAAGCTAATGAATTCAAGGTGGTTTCTGGCTACTCAATAAATAAGAAAAATATAAAGTTTCCTGATAGATTTTTACTCTTAAAAATCATTGACGCTCAGCACGGAAAAGTTCAGGATTTTGGAGATTTTATTGAAAAGCATAAAATAGAAAAATTACAAACAATTTTCACAATGAACCCCAAAAATATTGAAGAATATACAAATTTAGTTTTGGAATTTATTCATATTGTTGAAAAATGGCTCGATAATACAAATGGGGAATTTATTATTGATAATGCTAAAATGTTTGAAATAAAAAATATAGAAAATCAAAATGGCTAATCGTAATGAAATCCAAAACACCATAAAAACCTCAAGAAATTTCATAGGTGAGGTTTTAAGTAAATGCTATTTATATACTTGTTATGAATAATTACAAAAACATGGGTGTTTTATCTTATATAGCAAAATTTAGCTCATGTGGTAATAAGTAAGTTAGTTTTAGTGTAAACGATCAACTAAAGTCTACTAGTTTTAAGCAAGATGAATTTAGTTTTGTGGAAGTTGGGCATAGTGTTATTTGTATCAATAAAAAAATCATATTAAGATTTTTAATAGAAAATAATGATAAACTAATACTCATAACACAAAATGAAGTTGCGGTGCATGACGGAGATAAATGACAGATAAAGGAAAATTATGAGTGAAATAAAAGAAAGCAATTTGCCTGAAAATTGGTATTTGCCAAATGGAAAAAAGTTAAATTTATTAAATAAAGAATTACAAATAGAAATTACAAGAGGTCATTTATTGTATGAAAAAGATGTTATCATAGTTGCATATTGTGATGGCTCAGATGATATTTTGTGCCAACATAAAGATAAAAATAACTTCTACTCTTTAGTACATTTAACTTGGAGTTGTAAGCCTGAAATCAACACAAATTATCCAATAGTTATAATGCAAGGTAGTTTTGAAGATTTTCTTAATTATAATAATTAAATTTACAGGTTCAGGAGTACTTCAAGCTGTGCATCTAATTTATTTCTCCAAAATCTTCCTAACCGCCAAAGCACACAAAGCTAAGCCAAAACTCCCAGTTACTCCCACAAAACTTCCCATTCCTTGACATTTTGAAATTTCATCTGAATACACCACTTCAAAATCTCCGCTAAAACCAGCTTTTCTTAATCTTTGGCGAAATGCTTTTGCTAAGGGATCACCTTTTGTATTCCAGATGCTATCATATTTTATATATGTAGGGTCGATTTTTTTAGCTCCTCCCATGGAAGATATAAAAGGTGTGCTTACATTTAAGGCAAGGGTGATTTTTGCATCCATATCATCGATGGCGTCTATTACTAAATCAAATTTAGCAAAATTCATACTCGTAACCCAATTTTCATCTATTTTAGCTTGAATTGGTGTAGTTTTTGGGTAGATCTGGTGTAGCTTTTTAACCTTTATTTCTCCCACCGCTTCGCTTCCTATTTGGCGGTTTTGATTTGTTAGTTCAAAACTATCAAAATCAACCATTGTAATATCCTCAACCCCGCTTCTATAAAGTCCATCAAGGCAAAATCCACCAACGCCACCAACCCCTAAAAGCAAAACCTTAGCTTGTCTTAATTTTTCAAAATCATTGCCAAAAATAGCCCTTACCCGCTCAAACTTATCCACTTTTGCACTCTTTTTAGATCATCATAGCTTGTCATATCTAGATGCACAGGTGTAATGGAGACAAAACCCTCGTTTATGGCACTTAGATCACAATCTTTTTCATGAGAGCTAAACCATTTGTAAGAGGGCAATCCTATCCAATAAAATTTTTCTCCCTTTGGGGTTTTATATTTGCTTGCCTCATTTCCATAATCCCTTTTTCCAGCCCTTGCAACCTTATAGCCTTTAAAAGCCACCATGGGGGGGATATTTACATTTAAAAATTTTCTTTCTTCTAACGGAAAGGGTGTATCAAGGATTTTCTTACAAAGTTTTTTCGCTACTTTTTTGGCAAGTTTATAGTCTATGCTTTTTGGCACATCTTTGTAAACTTGAGAAAAAGCCACAGCCCTAACCCCTTGCAAAACAGCCTCCATGCAAGCACTAGCAGTTCCGCTATAGGTTATATCTTCACCTAGATTTGCTCCCCTATTTATACCGCTTACAACTAGATCTGGTTTTTTCTTAAAAAGAGAACGCAAGGCTATATACACACAATCAGATGGAGTTCCATCTTCGAGTTTATAAAAATCTTTTTTTACCTTTTTTAATTTCAGCGGTTTTGTTAGGGTTAGCGAATGCCCACAAGCGGATTTTTCAAAGGCAGGGGCAACCACAACCACATGGGCGATCTTTTTTAGAGCTTTTACTAAGATGTTCAAACCCTCGCTGTCAAATCCATCATCATTTGTTACTAAAATTGTTTTTTTCATGTAAATCCTAAAAATGTTTTTTGCATTATACCTAAAAGATGATATTTGTAGGTTTAAAATTTTTAATTAAAAGCTAGGTATTAATTTTTTATCCATAAATTTGTTGTAAATGCCTGATTTTACTATGACTATGGCTTTTTCAATATCGTCTGTAAAATATCTATCTTCATTGTAAAAATCAACTTCACTTCTTAATATTTTTTTAGCCTCTTCAAGGTTTTTTGTTGATTTTAGTGGTGCTCTAAAGTCCATACCTTGGGCCACAGAAAGAAGTTCTATGCCTAAAATTCCAGCAGTATTTTCAGCCATATCTTTCAATCTTCTTCCCGCATAAGTAGCCATGGATACATGGTCTTCTTGGTTAGCAGATGTGGGAAGAGAATCGACACTGCTTGGATGTGCTAAGGATTTATTTTCGCTCGCTAGGGCCGCACAAGTTACTTGTGCTATCATAAATCCAGAGTTAATGCCCCCATTATCAACTAAAAATGCAGGTAATTGGCTTAAATTTTTATCAACTAAAAGCGCCATTCTTCTTTCGCTTAAAGCACCAATTTCGCTGATTGCCAAGGCTAGGTTATCACTAGCAAAGGCGATTGGCTCGGCATGGAAGTTTCCACCAGAAATTACATCTTGTTCATCAACAAAAATTAATGGATTATCAGTAACTCCATTTGCTTCAGTTAGCAAGGTTTTGGCAGAATTTCTAATCTGACAAAGGCAAGCACCCATAACTTGGGGTTGGCATCTTACGGAGTAAGGATCTTGCACCTTTTCGCATCCGATGTGAGAATCTGAGATCTCACTTTTTTCTTCAAGTAAATTTCTAAATAATCTTGCCGTATCTATTTGGGATTGATGTCCTCTGATTTTGTGAACCCTATCATCAAAAGGAGACCTACTTCCCAAAATCGCCTCTACACACATAGCACCCGTAACAACCGCTGCGGCAAATAAATCTTCTGCCAATAAAAGACCCTCAATGCCAAAGGCAGTTGAAAGTTGGGTTCCATTTAGTAAGGCTAATCCTTCCTTTGCTTTAAGTACCATAGGTTTTAAGCCTATGATTTTAAGCCCCTCTTTTGCCTTTAAAATCTTGCCTTTATGATTAACATAACCATATCCCAAAAGAATGGCACTCATGTGTGCAAGGGGAGCTAAGTCCCCACTAGCTCCAACCGATCCTTTTTTAGGAACGCAAGGGTAAACTTCATGATTTATTAGCTTCATTAATGCGTCAATTACATCCATTCTGACCCCTGAAAAACCAATGCTTAGAGAATTTATCTTTAAAATCATCATCAATCTTACCGTTGAATTATCGATATACTCGCCCGTACCAGATGCGTGAGAGAGTACAATTCTTCTTTGCAAATCCTCCAAATCTTCCTTTTTAATTTTTTGGTTTGCCAATAGTCCAAAGCCCGTATTTACCCCATAAACCGTTTGGTCTTCTTCAACTATTTTTAAAATTGTCTCATTTGCTTTTTTTATTTTTTCTTTTGCTGATGCATCTAAGCTTACAAGGGTTCTTTCGTGCTTAATTCTTCTTAAATCTTGAAGGCTTAATTGCCCTGGAATGATATTTAGCCTAAACATGTAAATCCTTTACCATTGGCAAGTCTAATTTTTGCTCCCTTGCTTTATTTATGGCGATTTCATAACCAGCATCAGCATGTCTCATAACTCCAGTTGCAGGATCATTTGTAAGTACATTTTTCAATCTTTTCTCCGCTTCAGGCGTTCCATCGGCAACTATGACCACTCCTGCATGCTGAGAAAATCCCATTCCCACACCTCCACCATGATGCAAACTAACCCAAGTAGCTCCTCCTGCTGTATTTAATAAAGCATTTAATAAGGGCCAATCCGAAACAACATCGCTTCCATCTCTCATAGCTTCTGTTTCTCTATTTGGTGAGGCGACAGAGCCCGAATCCAAATGGTCTCTTCCGATTACAATGGGAGCTTTTAATTGCCCATTTTTAACCATTTCATTAAAGGCAAGACCAGCTTTTGCCCTATCCCCAGCACCTATCCAGCAAATTCTTGCAGGAAGACCTTGGAAGTGAATCTTTTCTTTGGCTTGATCTAACCAACTATGCAATGCTTTATTTTCAGGAAATAATTCTTTCATTTTCTCATCTGTTTTATAAATATCTTCCTTATCTCCAGAAAGTGCCACCCACCTAAAAGGTCCCGTTCCCTCGCAAAATAAATCCCTAATATACAAAGGAACAAAGCCCTTAAAATCAAAGGCATTTTCAACTCCAACTTCAAATGCCATCTGTCTAATGTTGTTGCCATAATCAAAAGTAGGAATCCCCTTTTTGTGGAAACCTAGCATGGCTTCAACTTGAATTGCCATGGATTTTTTTGCTTCTTTTACAACAAGATTGGGATCGCTTTTTCTTAATTTTTCTGCTTTTTCTAGCGACCAGCCCATTGGCAAATATCCATTTAGCGGGTCATGAGCACTGGTTTGATCTGTTACTGCATCAGGGAGAAAATCATCTTTTAATATCTGAGGAAAAATCTCCGCCGCATTTCCTAAAAGTCCCACACTAATGGCTTTTTTCTCATCAATTGCCTTTTTAATCAAATCAATTGCCTCTTCCAAAGAATAAGCCTTATAATCACAATACCCAGTTTTAAGCCTCATGTCTATTCGGCTCTCATCGCATTCAACAGCTATCATGCAAGCTCCTGCAATAGTCGCTGCAAGAGGTTGTGCTCCACCCATTCCGCCAAGTCCGCCTGTGAGTATCCAGCGACCGCTTAAATCTCCGCCAAAGTGTTTTTTGCCCATTGCAACAAAGGTTTCATAGGTTCCTTGAATGATTCCTTGTGAACCTATGTATATCCATGAGCCTGCAGTCATTTGGCCATACATCATCAAGCCTTTTTTGTCAAGCTCATTAAAAGTATCCCAATTTGCATAATGGGGAACAATGTTTGAATTTGCTATCAAAACCCGTGGTGCATCTAAATGGGTTTTAAAAACGCCAACGGGTTTTCCAGATTGGATAAGCATGGTTTCATCTTCTTGGAGTCTTTTTAAAACTTCAATTATTTTGTCAAAACATTCCCAATTTCTCGCAGCCTTGCCGATGCCCCCATAGACTACCAAATCATCAGGACGCTCGGCAACTTCTGGGTCTAAATTATTTTGCAACATTCTCAATGCAGCCTCTGTTAGCCAAGATTTTGCACTTATTTTGATACCCCTTGGAGTTTTTGTATTCATTTTTGAACCTTTTTTAATTTTTTATCAATTATACATACAATTATTCCAATTGTCAATACAATTTATCTTAAATTAAACAAAAATCACTCCATGAGCCCGCCAGTACCAATTTCCACTTTTAGCACTTTTATGATATTATATATGCAAATAAATTTATTGTAAATACAAAAAAAGAGTAAAAATGGAAATATATGATAAAGCTTGGATAAATGCAAGAGTAGTGATGGTTGATAAGAATGATAGCTTGCAAATAATGGAAGATATGTTTTTGGCTATTAAAAATCAAAAAATTGCCACGATTGATACAATGAGTAATTTTAAAAAGCAAGATGCTCAGGCAATTGAAGATGTGCAAAACAGGTTAATTACAGCCTCACTAATTGATTCTCATACCCATTTAGTTTACGGGGGAAATAGGGCGCATGAATTTGAGCAAAGATTAAATGGAGTAAGCTATGCTCAGATAGCCAAAAATGGAGGAGGTATCATCTCAAGCATAAAAAGTACAAGGGAGAGTTCCTTTGATGAGATTTACGCCCAATCTGAAAAAAGATTGAAAAATTTAATCAGGGAGGGAGTTACAACAATTGAAATTAAAACAGGATATGGTCTAGATGCCAAGTCTGAAATAAAAATGTTAAAGGTGATGGAAAAATTAGAAAAAAATTACCCAATCAAAATAGAAAAAACCTTTCTAGGAGCCCATGCAGTACCGCCCGAATATAAAAATGATAGCGAGTCTTATATAAATTATATAGTCGATACAATGCTAGATGAAGTAAATAATCTTGGATTAGCAACTAGTGTTGATGCCTATTGCGAGCATTTAGCCTTTAGCGTAGAGCAAACAAGAAGAGTTTTTCAAAAGGCAAAGGAGTTGGGACTAAGAGTAAAGCTCCATGCTGAGCAATTTTCCATGATGGGTGCTACAAAAATGGCCTGTGAATTTGGAGCTTTAAGTGTAGATCATTTAGAATATACCGATGAAGATTCCATAAAAGCTATGAAAAAATCAGGAACAGTTGCTCTTTTATTGCCTGGTGCTTATTATTTTTTAAGGGAAACAAAAATGCCTCCCATTGAACTTTTTAGAAAATATAAGGTGCCCATAGCCATTGCAACAGATTTAAATCCTGGAACTTCTGCTTTATGTTCCTTGCATCTTATGATGAATATGAGCAGTGTTATCTTTGGTTTGAAGGTTAGTGAGGTTTTCTTGGCTGTTACTAAAAATGCGGCAAAGGCATTGGGATTGCAAGATTGCAAAGGAAGTTTAGAAATAGGATATGATGCTGATTTTTGCGTGTGGGATGTGGAGCATCCTAGGGATTTGATATGCTCTTATATGCCAAATTCTCTTAGTTTTAGTGTTCAAAATGGAGAAAAAGTAAATGTATAAAAAGCCAAATAAAAAACTTTGGATAGGCAGAATCGATAGGGAAGATAGGGAGTTTGGAAAAAGATGGCATGAAAAAATAAATTTTATAAGTCCTCCTTTTAAGAAAAGAAAAAAGAAATCTATCGCATTTTTGGGTTTTGATTGTGATGAGGGCGTTAGGAGAAATAAGGGAAGAGTTGGTGCTGCAAATGCTTGTGATAAATTAAAAAATGCAATTGGAAATTTTGCCTTTCATTTAGATAAAACAAACCTTTATGATGCGGGAAAGGTTGTAGCAAGTAAGAATTTAGGCCAATCACAAAAAGAGTTAGCTTTTCATGTAACAAAGTTATTAGATGCGGGTTATTTTCCCATTGTTTTTGGCGGAGGGCATGAGACGGCTTATGGTAGTTTTATGGGTTTATTTGATTCATTAAGAGACAAAAATGATATTGCTATTATAAATTTTGATGCACATTTTGATTTAAGAATTAGTAAGCAAGGCACCTCAGGAACCCCCTTTGCCCAAATCGCTAAATTGTGCAAAAAAAATAGCGTTGATTTTAATTATATGTGTTTGGGTATTTCAAAAGCTTCAAATACCAAGGCTTTATTTAAAAAAGCTCATGATTTAAACGTAAAATATATCTTAGATACAAAAATGACTTACAATAATCTCCAACATATAAAAAAGCAAATAAAAAAGTTTCTTAAAAATAAAAAATATTTATATATTACAATAGATGTAGATGTATTTTGCCCATATAGTGTTTTTGCAGTTAGCGCACCATCTTATAGGGGAATCGAATTAAATATAAGTTGCGACATTTTAGCATATTTATTTGGCAAATATAAAAATAAAATTAAGCTCATGGACTTTGCAGAATTTAATCCAAGGTTTGATATTCAAGATATTTCTAAAAGCTCAATTGCTAGGTTGATATATGATGCGGTTGAATTAAAAGTCCAATGCTAATAATAGTTCAAATTAGAAGATTCTAGCATAGAATGCAATTTATATCTTGAACTTGGATAAAATAGTTTAGAATAACTTGCTACCTCGCCACAGCTTATGACCGTTCTAGAGATTAGTAAACATGGTTCATTCTCATTTATATCTAAATATTTTTGAATGTTTTTATCCACAAGGGTAGCCTCGATGCTATTATCCACCCTTTGTGCAGGACAATTTTCTTGCAAATATTCACTAGGCGTTGTGATGGTGAAGTCTTGTTCGAGGTATTTGGGTGCCGTGGAGGGCTTGATATACCTTATGTCAAACCTTATGAGAACATCATTTTCTTTGTGTATGATTTTTGAAACAAAAATCTTTTGGTCTTTGATGATATTTAATACTTTTGCAATATTTTCATCGGCTTTTATCTCTTTTAGGCATAAAAGTTCGCTACTATAAATATTGCCCCTTTTGGAGACTTCATCTGAGATTACCGATAATTCTAATATGGAAGTTTGGGGTTTATTTTGAAGAACAAAGGTTCCATTTCTTGGAAATCTAACCACATAACCTTCCAAAACAAGCTCACTTACCGCCTTATTTGCCGTTTGTCTGCTTGTGTTAAACATTTTAGCTAATTGCATCTCTGTTGGAATTTTTTGTCCAGCTAAGTATTTTTTGTCATCAATTTGTTTTTTTATAAAGTTTTTGATTTTTTTAAAAAGTGGCAATGACATTTATTTTATAATTCCTTCAATTTCAATCTTGCTTATGTTATCTAAAAATAGCCCAAAAATTGATAAAAATTTCTCATATTATCTTAAATTTGATATAATCGTTTTATTTAGAAAGGTAAATTTGTGTCTTATAAACTTATGACTTCTTGCTTGGAAGCTTCTGCAAACTTACATTTAGAACCTATTTTAGATCATCTAAAAGATTATGAACTTTTTGGAATTTTTGATGAAAGGTTTGGAAAGCCATATATGGGCTCATCAGCTTTTGGGGTTATGGGTTTTATAGATGTTTTAAGTAAAATCCCAATGGCAAGAAAAGCCATAAAAGAGATAGCTAAGATGAGTTTGGGGATGGATCATGTTTTGCTTGTAGATTCTCCCGCTTTTAACATTCCCCTAGCAAAGCAAATCCGCAAAATAAATCCCCATGTAAAAATAACCTACTATATCTTACCGCAAGTTTGGGCGTGGAAGGCAAAAAGAGTAAAAGTGGTTGAGGCTTTATGTGACAATCTAGCTTCCATTTTACCCTTTGAAAAGGATTTTTATACTAAATCAATCTATGTTGGTCATCCCCTTTTAGATGAGATAAAAATACGCAAAGAAAGCCTAACTTACGATAATTTAGTGGCATTTTTACCTGGAAGCAGAAAGAGTGAGATCAAAAAACTACTTCCCATTTTCAAAGAAGTTGCAAAAAATCTCCCATGTAAACCTTTGCTTGTAATTCCACCATTTTTTAGCGATGATCAAATATCTGATATTTACGCAGATATAAGTGAGTTTGAAATCTCACATAGCATACAAGAAGCCCTTGCAAAAAGCGATTTTGCCTATGTTTGCTCTGGAACTGCCACTTTGGAAGCTTCCCTTATAGGCACTCCCTTTGTTTTGGTTTACAAGGCAAAATGGTTGGACTATCAAATCGCTAAAAGATTTGTAAAATTAGATCACATCGGCATAGCAAATATCATCTTTGATTTTGCAGGGGAAAAGGAATTGCATCCTGAATTTTTGCAAGAAGATGTAAATGTGCAAAATCTTTTAGATGCCTATGAAAATATGGATAGATTTGAGTTTTTAAATAAGTCCAAAAAATTAAGAAAACTACTAAAACATGGAAGTAGCGAAAATGTGGCAAAACTAATCGCACCGACAAAATAACATAAAAATAAATGGCATTTTGAAAAAATGCCTACTTTGCTAGCCATCTGTTCTCTGTAATCCGTAATCCGTTTTCTTCACCAACTAAACCTTGATTTATGTTTTTATAGTATAATCACAACAAAGGAAGAATATGACAAAAAAAGAACCAATGACAGAATTTGGATATAAAAAATTAGAAGATGAACTAAAAGATTTAAAGCAAGTTCAGCGTCCAAATATAGTAAAAGAAATAGACATCGCTAGAAGCCATGGGGATTTGAAAGAAAATGCTGAGTATCATGCAGCAAAGGAAAAACAAGCTTTTATAGAGGCTAGAATAGGGGAGCTATCGAACCTACTTGCCAATGCTCAATTAGTTGATCCTTCCACTTATGCCCATGAGAGGGTAAGATTTGGCTCAACCATTGAAGTTGAGGATATGGATAGCGGGGATTCAAAAACTTACACCATAGTTGGTATAACCGAGAGCAATTTAGAACTCGGCTTAATATCCATCGGCTCACCCCTTGCTAGGCAACTTATGGGAAAAGAAGAGGGCGATGAGGTAACGGTTAAGCTTCCATCTGGGGAGCAGGATCTAGAAATTGTTTCGATTGAATATAAAAAAATAGAGTTTAAATAATGAATGTGGCAATCATAGGAGCCAGTGGATATACGGGCTTAGAATTAATCAAAATCTTATTAAATCATCCAAACTTTAACATAAGCTACATAGGAACAAGTCAAGGGGGCGAAAAATTAAGCACTCTACATCCGAGCCTAAAAGGTGTTTTGGAAGCGGATGTGGAAAAAACTTGCCCAGAAGATGTAGCAAAGTGTGCTGATCTAGCATTTTTAGCACTGCCCCATAAAACTGCTATGGAATACGCCAAAAAATTACTTAGTTTAAATGTAAAAGTTGTTGATCTCTCAGCCGATTATAGGATAGCTTTGGAAAAATATGAAGAGTTTTATTGTCCCCATGAAGATAGGGAAAATCTCTCCCATGCAGTTTATGGCTTACCTGAACTTAACCGCCAAAAGATAAAAAAAGCATCCCTTGTGGCAAATCCTGGGTGTTATCCCACCGCTTCTCTTTTAGCTCTTTTGCCCTTTGCAAAGTATGTCAAGAAGGGAACCCCTATCATCATAGATGCCAAAAGTGGAGTTAGCGGGGCTGGTAAAAAACTTAGTCAAACTTCCCATTTTGTTAGTATAAATGATAATATTTTTGCCTATAATCCCCTCATACATCGCCACTGCCCAGAGATAAAAGAAAAGTTTGATCTAATAAGTGGTGGGGAATTTGAAATAAATTTCGTACCCCATCTCATACCTATAACAAGGGGAATGCTAGTTAGCTCTTATATCCAAATTAATGAAGACGTGGATGTTTTTGGGATGCTGAAAAAATTTTATGAAAATGAACCCTTTGTTAGAGTTAGAGAAAATCCTGTGAACGTAAAAGATGTGGTTGGGACCAATTTTTGTGATATATATGCAAGGGCAAACGGAAGGACAATTTTTATAAGTAGTGCTATTGATAATTTACTCAGAGGTGCTTCATCCCAAGCGGTTGCAAATGGGAATTTGATGAGTGGTTTTGATGAGGGTTTGGGATTGCCAAAAATTAGTTATGCCCCCTAAGATAAAAGATGGAGCTATTTTTATAGCCGATGCCCATGAAAATGAAAAAAGAGGTTTCTTGTGGGAATTTTTATGTGAGATTGAAAGAGAAAATATAAAGCCAAGTAGTCTTTTTTTGATGGGTGATATGTTTGATTTGTTGGTTGGGCAAATCCAAAGCACCCATGGTTTTGCAAGAGAGTATATCCAAAAGTTAGATCATATTTCACAAGAAATTCCTGTTTATTATTTTGAAGGAAATCATGATTTTAATCTTAAGACTTTATTTTCTAATGTTAAAGTTTTTTCCATCCAAGATCAACCAGCTATTTTTCAAAGCAAAGCAGGAAATATCCTACTCTCCCATGGCGATAGTTATGAAGATATAAAATACAAAATCTACACTTTTTTAATAAGAAATAATTTTATTTGCAAAGCCTTAAATCTTATAAATGAGATATCAAATCATATATTTTGCAATAAAATAATTTCCCATCAACACACAAAAAATATTTGCAAAAAAATAGATAATTTTCAGGAAAAAATATCCCTTAAACTACCAAAATATAATTTGGAAAATACAAAAGCCATAATAGAGGGGCATTACCATCAAAATCAAAGCTTTATGTATAAGAATATTTTATACTTTAATCTTGCAAGTTTTGCATGTTCTAAGAGTTATTTTGTTGCAAATTTTTCAGATGGGATAAGCTTTGATGAAATTAAATTTAAAGTTTAATTTAGATAAAATTACCCCCTGTAAGGCATATAAGGATACAAGATATTATGGGTAAAAATGATATAAGATTGGCTATTTTTGATTTTGATTCTACTCTAATGGATGGGGAAACCATAGATTTTTTAGCAAAATCTTTAGGGGTTGAGAGTGAGGTTAGCTCTATCACTAAAAAGGCTATGGAGGGGGAGCTTGATTTTTTTGAGGCACTCAACAAAAGGGTTAAACTTTTAAAGGGATTAGAATTTTCAAAAGCTAAAGAAATTTGCCAAAATCTTCCTTTTATGGAGGGTGCAAAAGAATGCATAACAGAGCTTAAAAGGCGGGGAATTAAGGTCATAGTTTTTAGTGGCGGTTTTCATCTTGCCACATCTTACGCAAAGGATATTTTAGGCTTTGATGGGGAATTTGCTAATGAACTTCATGTGAAAAATGACCTTCTAAGCGGTCTTGTGGGTGGAGAGATGATGTTTGGTTATTCTAAGGGAGTGATGCTTAAAAAGCTCCAAGATATTTTGCATGTTAAAAAAGAACAAACTATAAGTATTGGAGATGGGGCAAATGATATCTCCATGTTTGCCCATTCGGCTTTTAGGGTGTCATTTTGTGGTAAAAAAGCCTTAGAAGAGAGGGCAAATATCATCATAAGAGAAAAAGATTTAAGACAAATTTTAGAACATATTTAAGGAATTTACATGTATATTTCATCGATCAAATTTTCAATTTGGTGCGATTTTATCGAACGCCAATTTTTAGAAGAGGATTTTAGCACCCTTATAAGTGATAAGGTTATAAATGGAGCCACGAGCAATCCAGCTATATTTAATAATGCTTTTTTAAATTCGTCTGCCTATAAGAAGGATATAGCAAAATTAAAAGATAGCAAACCAAAGGAAATATATGAAAGCCTAGCCCTCAAGGATATAAAAAGTGCGGGCAAGAAATTGCTTCCTTTATACGAAAAAGGAGATGATGGTTTTGTAAGCATAGAGGTTGATCCCTTTTTGGCAAATGATGCAAAGGCAACCATTGAAGAGGGAAGACGTTTGTATAATGCTTTGGATTTGCCCAATGTCATGATAAAAATCCCAGCCACAGCATCTGGATATGAAGCCATGAGAGCCCTAATGAGCGATGGAATCAATGTAAATGCAACCCTAGTTTTTTCGCCAAAACAAGCCCAAGAATGTTTTGATGCCCTAAATGAGGGTTTGAAATCTTTTAAACATACTTATTCTTCCAAAGCAAATGAGCCCAAGGCTGTCATAAGCGTTTTTGTTAGCAGGTTTGACAGAAAGCTAAATGGGGCTTTAAGATCTAAAGATTTGCCCCAAAATATGCTTGGTATTATGAACGCTATTAAGATCTACAAGCAGATAGAAAAAGAAGAAAATAACAATATCAGATGCCTTTTTGCAAGCACCGGAGTAAAGGGCGATGATTTGGAGCAGGAATATTATGTGGAAAAGCTACTCTTTCCAAACTCTATAAATACAGCTCCCCTAAATACCATTTTTTCCTTTGTTGCAAGTGGAAAAACTTCAGTTGAGGATTTGCCAAGCGATGAAGAAATAGATTTATTTTTCCAAAAAATTCAAGATGCAAGTACAGATATGGAAGAAGTTTATAAGCAATTAATGGACGAGGGAATGACAGCCTTTGAGAAAGCTTTTGAACAAATATTGCAGTCTTTAAAGTAAAGCTTTTATAAAACGTTAAATTTTTAAAAAAGAAAAGACATATTTTGTCAGCATCTATAAACTGATATTTATGAAATAGCACAATAATAAATGGCATTTTGAAAAAATGCTTACCTTACTAGTTATCTGTTTTCTGTAATCCGTAATCCGTTTTCGGCACCGACTAAATTCCTATTTAGTCGGTGCCTATGGATTTATTTAGCAAACTTTTATCAAAAAAAAGATAAAATGTCCTCTTATTTTTTCAAAAAGGAAACTTAATGTTAGAAGGTATCATTAGAGAGAGTATCGAGAGAAAGGCCACAAAGGCACTTCGTAGAGATGGTTATCTAATCGCAAACATTTACGGCAAGGGATTAGAGAATATTAACGCAGCATTTAAAGAAAACGAATTTATAAAGGCTGTTCGCCATAAGGAAACTTTGGCTTTTCCTGTAAAAGTTGGAGATAAAGAACTTGACGTGGTTGTTGTGGAGTACCAAAAAGATCCAGTTACAAGTCGTTTGGTGCATGTGGATTTAAAAGTGGCTCAAAAGGGCTTGCTTACAAAATACATGGTTCCAGTGAAGCCATTTGGAAGACCAAAGGGTTTGAAGGATAAGGGTGTTTTGATTCAGTCTAAAAAGCGTCTTTGTGTAAAGTGTAAGGCTGAGGATTTGCCAGATAGCTTTTCTGTTGATGTGAGTGGACTTGGTGTGAATGATTCTGTTTTGGTTCGCGATATAAAAGCTCCAGAAAATGTGGAGATTTTAGATGCGGATAGAATTGCCATTCTTGGGGTAATCAAAGCTAAGTAAGGTTAGAAAATGATACTTTTCGTGGGGCTAGGAAATCCCACAGATGCGTATCAAAATACAAGACACAATTTTGGTTTCATGGTGCTTGATGAATTTATCACTCACCATGAAACATCTTTCATAAATAAGCCAAAATTCAAAGGCTTCCTCTTTAAGTCAAATTCATTTTTTGCATTAAAACCATCCACATATATGAATTTATCAGGCGAAAGTGTAGTTGCTGTTAGGGATTTTTATAAGATAGATAAAATCATAGTTTTACACGATGATTTAGATCTGCCACTGGGTTCTATCAGATTTAAAAAAGGTGGAAGCAGTGGCGGACACAATGGTTTAAAATCCATTGATAGCCTCATTGGGACTGATTATATAAGGGTAAGATTAGGCATAGGAAAGCCTCAAAATAAGGGTGAAGTAACAAGTTATGTTTTGCAAGATTTTAAAAAGCAAGAGCAAGAATGTGTTAAAAAGGTTATCGATCAAGCCTGTAAAGCGCTAGAAATGTTTTTGCATTCAAGTCTAGATGGGGTTATGGCAAAATTTACATCCAAAAAGGGTTTATGTTAGATGGGAAAGCTTTACCAAAGATATGTGGTTTTTTTATATCTTAAAAACTTTTTTATCATCTTTTTGGCTTTGGAATTTTTTTATGTGGGTGTGGATTTGCTTAGCAATCTAAAAAACTTACCAAGTTCAGCAAACTTGCAACTTTTGTATGTTTATTATAATTTTCTTTTGGCTATAAATTATACCCTTCCTTTAAGTATAGTTTTTGCCCTTATTAGCTCAAAACTTTCCATGATAAGATCAAACGAACTCGTAAGCTTATATGCTAGTGGCATTTCAAGAAATGAGATCATAAAACCTCTTTTTATATCATCTTTAGTGCTGATTTTAGCCTATATAGCTCTAAATTTTACCAGCTTTGCTTATTCTTATGAATTTAAAAGAAATATTTTAAAATACAATAAAATTTCAAGCGATTCAAAAAAATTATTTGTCAAATATCAAGATAAATATATCTATTTTGGTTTGTTAAATCCCATAAAAAAAGTTGCCCGTGATATTAAAATTTTTAATGTTCAAAATGGGGAACTGAAAAGTGTTATTAGTTCAAAAAGGACTTATTTTTCTGGTGGAAAATGGCATTTTGAGAAAGCATCTAAGACGACTTTTCCCGAAAATAAAAAGCTAGGTGAAGATGGATTTAAAAAAGAAGTTCTTGAAAATATAAGCCTTTTGGATGGATTTAAACCAAGCATTATAGATACTTTGCATGAGAATAAAATCTATATGAGCATAACCGATGCTTATGAATCCATAAAATTTTTAAGAAATCAGGGGGCAAATACCTCTTTAGTAAAATCATCCCTTTATGGCATGATAGTTTTTCCACTTTTTGCGCCATTTATGCTTATAATTTTATTTTTCTATATGCCCCCAACGGGACGATTTTTCAACCTTGCCTTGCTTGGGTTTGTTTTTATTTTTGTAACTCTTGTTTCTTGGGGAGTTATCTTTGTTTTAAATAAATTTTCAGCAAACGATGTTATATCTGCGGAATTTTCGACCATACTCCCAGTCTTTCTTATGGGATTATTTGCCCTAAGGATAGTTTTTATCTCAAAACGTAAGTAAATTTTTAGATCTAGTTTTGTGTCCTTTTGGAAGCTATTTAATTTTTATTTTTCCAAATAAACGTAATTTTTAGCAAATTTTTAGTAAAATATCCTTTTAGCAAGTTAAAGAGGAAGAAATGGATTATAAAAGTTTAGTACAAAAATACGGCTCCCCCCTTTATTTATATGATTTTGATGCCATAGAAAAAAATTATCTTCGCTTAAAAGAAGCCTTTAGGGCTAGAAAATCCCTAGTTGCTTATGCGGTTAAGGCAAATTCAAATTTGAGCGTCTTAAAACACCTAGGAGAGCTTGGGGCTGGATGTGATTGTGTTTCTATCGGTGAAGTTAGAAGGGCTTTGATGGCGGGAATTAAGCCTTATAAGATTATTTTTAGTGGGGTTGGCAAAAAGGATGAGGAATTAGAAGAAGCCTTAAAAAGCGATATTTTGATGATAAACATAGAAAGTTTAGGGGAATTTTCAAGGCTTGAAAAAATCGCTTGTGAGTGTGGAAAGATTGCACGTATAAGCGTGAGGGTAAATCCAAATATTGATCCAAAAACCCACCCTTATATCTCCACAGGATTACATGAAAATAAATTTGGTGTAAATATAGAAGAGGCTAAAAAGATTTATTTAAAAGCTAAAAATTCACCCCACATTGAGCCAGTTGGAATCCATTTTCATATAGGAAGTCAACTAATGGATTTAGACCCCATAAAAGAGGCAGCAGGGCTTATAAGCTCCCTAGTTCATCAGTTAAAAACTTTGGAAATTGATATAAAATTTTTTGATATTGGCGGTGGGCTTGGCATTAATTATGAGGGAGAAAAAACCATAGCTCCTTATGATTATGCCCAAGCTATTTTGGAACATTTAGGTGGACTTGATGTAACCATAGTTTGTGAGCCAGGGCGTTTTATAGTGGGAAATAGTGGGGTTTTTGTGAGCAGGGTTTTGTATGAGAAAAAAAATGGTGATAAGCGTTTTGTCATTATAGATGGAGCCATGAATGACCTTTTAAGACCATCTTTATATGATGCTTTTCATGGGGTTGAGCTCATAGGTGGAAGCGGGGAAGAAAGTAAGGCTGATGTGGTAGGGCCCGTTTGTGAAAGTGGGGATTTTTTAGCAAAGGATGTTTTGCTTAAAGTCGCAAAGCATGATGATATTGTTGTGATTAAAAGTGCGGGGGCTTATTGTTTTAGCATGAGTAGCAATTATAATTCAAGACTAAAAGTTGCTGAAGTAGCCTTGCAAGGGGGCGAGACTCGGCTTATACGTAGGCGTGAGAGTTTTGAGGATATGATAAGATTGGAGAAAGATTGTCTTTAGGATATTTTTTAGATATACAAGGAACCCTTTTAAGCGATAAGGACAAAAGCCTTATAAATGGGGCTTTGGAACTGGTTGAATATTTTAATAAAAATTCCATTGCCTATACCTTTGTAACAAATAATACCAAGCAATTAAGCGAAGAACTGATAGAAGAATTACATAAAAAAGGCTTTTCTTTTCCAAATGAGCGATTTATAGATCCTTTGATGGTTTTGAAAAGTTTAGTTGGAAAAGATAGTATTTATCCTTTTGGCTCGGAAGCATTTTGCACTTTATGCGAGAAAATGGGTTTGAAAATTAGTCAAAATCCAGATGCTATTCTTGTGGCAAGTCATGATAAGTTTGATTCAAAAAGTTTTGCTAGGATGATTGATTTTGTGTTAGATGGGGCAAGGTTAATAGGAATGCATGGAACAAGTACTTATGTTAAAAATGCTTTAAGATATCCAGGAGTTGGGGCTATCTTAGCCATGATAGAATACGCCACTAAAACAAAGGCCCAAATAGTAGGAAAGCCTAGCGAGGTATTTTATAAAAAAGCTTATGAAATAGTAAAAAAGCAAAATCCAAGCCTAGATCTAAAAGATATAATCATGATAAGCGATGATGCCATAGGGGATTTGTTAGGTGCTAAAAAAATGGGTATAAGAACAAATTTAGTTTTAAGCGGGAAGTGTAAAAGCAGACAAGAAATAAGCCAGATAAGTCACAAGCTAGACAAGATAGATAGTGATGTGAATGAAATTTTAAAGGGTTTAAAATGAGTAAAGATATAGGCAAATATAGAAAATTAATAGATGATATTGATGATAAGATTTTAAATTTATTAAATGAGAGAATGTTGTATGTAAAAGCCATAGGAAAGGCTAAACAAACTAGCCGAACCTCTGTTTATAGGCCAGAGAGGGAAAAGGATATATTAGATAGGCTAAATTCTCTAAACAATGGCTCTCTTAATTCTGATGCCATTGAGGCTATTTATCTTGAGATTTTCGCAGTGAGTAGAAATCTTGAAATGCCCGAAATCATAGCTTATTTAGGACCTGAGGGAAGCCATACCCATCAAGCTGGAGAGAGTAGATTTGGAGCTATGGGAAATTATTTGCCCCTTAGTAATATAGAGGCAATTTTTAAGGTTTTAGACAACAAAGAGGCAAAATACGGCGTTGTGCCAATAGAAAATAATACCGAAGGAGCCGTGGGAGTTACCCTAGACTGCCTGAGAAAATATGATAAAATCAAAATCGTATCCGAGCTTTACATGGACATACATCATTCTTTTGCATCTTGTGTGGATACTTTAAAGGATATAAAAAGGATTTATTCCCATCCACAAGCTTATAATCAATGTCGAAATTTTTTGGAAGAACACATGCTTTTGGATGTTGAATTTATTCCGACAAAATCCACAGCAAGTGCCGCAAAAAGAGCCAAAGAAGATACAAATTCTGCCGCTATTTGTCCTCACATTGCAGCAAAGCTTTATAAACTGCCTATTATGTTCAATAAAATAGAAGACAATCGTGCAAATAAAACTAGATTTTTAATCTTGAGTGATTTTAAAAATTTACCTGGAACTCACAATAAAACTTCCATTTTAGCCAAAACCGACCATAGTCCAGGAAGTTTGGTGGAATTACTTCAAACATTTCAAGATCAGAAGATAAATCTAACAAAAATCGAGTCAAGACCAGAGAAAAATAAGGGATTTAAGAGTATTTTTTATATAGATTTTGAGGGGCATATTGATGATGAAAATGTCCAAAAAGCACTCAAAGCCAATGAGGGAAAAAGGGAAATCATGTGGTTAGGAAGTTACATAGGAGGATATAGCGATGAGATTTAATAAGCATCTAGAAGATATAAAGGTTTACGAAGCGGGTAAGCCCATTGAGCTTGTGGTTAGGGATTTTGGTATCAAGCAAAAAGATGTTATAAAATTAGCAAGCAATGAAAATCCTATGGGTTGCAGTAAAAAGGTTAAAAAGAAAATTGCCAAGAGTTTACATGAGATTAGCCTGTATCCTGATGATAGTATGTTTGAGCTCAAACAAGGTCTCTCAAAGCGTTTTGGAGTCGGAGAGAAAAATATCATCATAGGTGCAGGAAGCGACCAGGTTATAGAATTTGCTGTACATGCAAAATTAAATGAAAAAACCGCCATCTTAACCGCCGGTATTACCTTTGCTATGTATGAAATTTATGCCAAGCAAGTGGGTGGCAAAGTTATAAAAACTCCCTCAGATATTCACGATCTAGATCAATTTTCCGAACTTTACGAAAAGCATAAAAGGGAAATTTCTATAATATTTTTGTGTTTGCCAAACAATCCTTTAGGCGAATGTTTGGATAAAAAGGATGTTTATGATTTTCTAAAAACCATAGACAAGGACGTTTTGGTGGTTGTGGATGGGGCCTATCAAGAGTATGCGTCTTATAAGGATGAAAAGAAAAAGATCGAACCCCAAGATCTCATAAAAAATTTTCCAAATACAATCTATCTAGGAACTTTTTCAAAGGCTTATGGCTTAGGTGGCATGAGGCTCGGTTATGGTATAGCTAGTGAGGATATTATAAATGTTTTACATAAGCTTCGCCCACCCTTTAATATAACAAGCCTTAGTCTAAAGGCTGGAATTTGGGCTTTAAAGGATGAGGATTTTATAAAATCTTTCGTAAAACAAAACTTCAAAGAGCTTAAAAAGTATGAAAAATTTGCAGATAAGATGGGTATAAAATATATAAAAAGTTATACAAATTTTATAACCCTTTTGCTCCCTAGAGATAAAAATTCCACCAGTGTTTCCAATTCCCTACTAAAAAAAGGTATAATACTCAGAAATCTCGCACCCTATGGGATAAATGCCATTAGGGTAAGCGTGGGATTAAAAAAGCAAAATAAACGTTTTTTTGAAGAGTTTAAAAAAAGTTATAGGTAAAATGGACGAAAAAATGGATATTAAAAGCAAAAATATAGAGCAATTGCAAGAATTAAGCCAACAGATTAGACAAAAAATCCTCCAAACCGTGAGTAAAAACGGCGGACATTTAAGCTCAAATATTGGTGCAGTGGAGCTTATAGTTGCTATGCACCATGTTTTTGATAAGGATAAAAATCCGTTTATCTTCGATGTTAGTCATCAAAGCTATGCCCATAAACTTTTAACCGATAGATGGGAAAAGTTCGATACCCTGCGTCAGTTTGGGGGACTTAGCGGATATACAAAACCCTGTGAGAGTGAGTATGATTATTTTATTGCAGGACATAGTTCCACTTCCATTTCTCTAGCCGTTGGGGCTGCTAAAGCTTATAAATTAAAAGGAGAGGATAAAATTCCAGTTGCGGTAATTGGCGATGGTTCCATGAGTGCCGGGATGGCGTATGAGGCCTTAAATGAGCTTGGCTTTAGAAAATATCCAGTTGTTATAATCCTAAATGATAATGAAATGAGCATCTCAAAGCCAATTGGGGCAATTAGCAAGTATCTTTCCCAAGTTATGGCAGGAAGTTTTTATCAAAAATTTAAAGACAAAATGGAACAAGCTTTGAGTTATTTCCCTGAAAGTGCAGCCTATATGGCAAAGCGATTTGAAGAGGGCTTTAAGCTCATAACTCCAGGTATGCTTTTTGAAGAACTTGGACTAGAATACATAGGTCCCATAGATGGACACAATATCAAATCCCTAGTTGAGACTTACAAAATCGCTTTGGAGCTTAAAAAACCAGTTATAGTTCATGTGCAAACCCTAAAAGGAAAAGGATATGAAAAGGCAGAGGGGCAAGATGCTAGCTGGCATGGGGTTGGTCCCTTTGATCTAAAAAGTGGAAAACTGAGTAAAAAATCCTCATCCAAAAATGCCACAGCAATTTTTAGCGAAAATTTGCTAAAACTAGCCCAAAAATACGAAAACGTAGTCGGAGTAACCGCTGCTATGCCAAATGGCACAGGAATAGATGCCTTGATAGAAAAATACCCACAACGCTTCTGGGATGTTGCCATAGCCGAGCAACACGCAGTTACAAGCATGGCAGCTATGGCAAAGGAAGGATTTAAGCCTTATATTGCTATTTATTCAACTTTCTTGCAAAGGGCTTATGATCAGGTTATACATGATTGTTGCATTTTAAATCTTGATGTGGTTTTTGCCATAGATAGGGCTGGAATTGTAGGAGAAGATGGCGAAACCCATCAAGGAGCATTCGATATAAGCTACTTAAATGCTATTCCAAATATGACTATCTTGGCCCCAAGAAGTGAAGCAAATATGGCTAAAGTTATGGAATATACCTACAAACACAAGGGTGTGTGTGCCTTTAGGTATCCCCGTGGAGCCTTTAATTTTCATGATAAGGATGCTAAAGAAATTACCTATGCAAAGGGCGAGATTTTAAGCGAAGGAAAAGAGCTTGTATTCATAGGATACGGACAAGGGGTTGGAAAGGCAAATGAGGTTAAAGAGCTTTTAAAAGAAAAGCTAAGCCCAGCCCTTGTGGATCTAGTTTTTATAAAGCCCTTGGATGGAGATCTGCTTACAAATTTATCTAAAAAGTATAAAAAATGGTATATTTTTAGCTCTTCCGCCAAAAAAGGTGGAGTTGGACAGATATTATCTGCTTGGTTGCAAGAAAATAAGATTCAAGATGTGAGTGTTGAAAGCTTTGAATATGAAGATGATTTTATACCCCATGGAAATACAAATGAGGTTGAAAAATCCTTGGAAATTGATGCAAAAAGCATAGCTGAGTTTATTTCAAATTCTAGTTAGTACTTTTAGTTTGTGTTAATCAAATAACATAAAAATAAATGGTATTTTGAAAAAATGCTTACTTTACTAGTCATCTGCTTTTCTTTTTCGGCACTAACTAAATGAAAATTTAGTCAGTACCTTTAAGATAATTATTATTAATTTTGTGCTATCTTTTCGTTATATGGTTATAGTTTATCAAAACTATAGTATGAACTTATCTCAAAAAAGGAGGATTTTATGGGAAAATTAACAGCAGTATTATTAGGTATTTTTGTTGCCTCATCGGCGATTGCTTCGGTTACTTTAAAAAATGAGGATTCTACAAGCTATAAGTTATTGCTAAAAAGTAGCCAATCTTGTTTTTCGGGAACGCACACTAGCATAAGTGGCGGTACAACCTCAACACAAATAGATGCAGGATGGGCTTGTTTAAATGAAAAAAAGCCTGCCGTTAAGTTAGAAGATGGCAAAACCTATGTCATTAAAGATGGTAAGATTGTAAAAAAATAAGATCCAAGATGCTTAAGTTCTTTAAGCTGCAATCTTGTCTATAAACTATTATAAAGAACACGAAATTTCTGAGAGGAGAATTTCGTGTATTCTTGAGTTCGCTTCACCTAATCGTTTCTTCGGTTGCTCTGATAACAAAAAAATTTCAAGTCAGGTATTGTAAGGAGTAAGGATAATAATGGATATTTTTACAAAAGCTTTTGTGCTAACCTTTTCTTTGATCCTAGCCATCGGGGCTCAAAATGCCTATATTTTGAAGCTTGGACTTTTGAAAAGACATGTTTTTAAGGCTGTATTATTTTGTACTATTTCAGATCTATTTTTAATAGGTTTGGGTATTTTTGGGCTTGGATTTTTTATCAAATCAAATCAAATTTTTATAAATGCTATTGCAATATTTGGTATTATATTTTTGTGTTTTTATGCTGTCTCCTCCTTTAGATCAGCCCTAAAGAATCAAAACTTAAAAATCGATGATAAAAACAAAATAAGCTCTTCAAAACAAGTTTTATCCATGCTTTTTATCTTTACCTACCTAAACCCCCACACATACCTTGACACAGTCTTACTTATAGGGGGAATTGGTGCGAGTATTGATGGTTCGAAAATATTATTTCTCCTAGGAGCCACCTTTGCTTCTTTTACCTGGTTTTTTTCCTTGGGATACGGGGCTAGGGTTTTAATACCCTTATTTAAAAGAAATATGACATGGAGGATTTTGGATGTTAGCATAGGAGTTTTGATGCTCTATATCGCCTTTGGCTTGCTTGAATTGATAAAGTAAATAGCTTTTAGGAATTTAAAATTTTATTTATAATTTCTTTGAAATTTACAAATTTATATCTTATAATCTCTTCTATGATCTCATCATCGGTGCTATCATAGTCGTGGGCTATATAATTTCTAAGGGCATTAATTCCTTTTAAATCTTCGTTTGTAAAATTTTCCAATATTTTAAATTCATTATCATCTTTTAGTTTTGAAAATTGTTCGGCAATTCGGATAATGTTCATTCGTATGGCGGGTTTTAATATTTTATTTTCTATGGCAGCAGTTATTTTAATATCATTTTGTGCAAGGATGAAATCTATATTTTCTATGCACTCTAGGATTTTTTTAAGCCTGTTTATAGCTTTAGACACGAATTAATCCTTTGAAGATTTTTGTATTTTTATTGGCTACAAAATCTATATTTTTTTTAAATGTATTTTTGAGTTCTTCTTTTATGCTTTCAATTCTTAAAAGTTTGGCAAATCCATTGTGGTAGTTTTTTGAAAGGATTTCATGATGTAGCTTGTAGGCTATGTCAATATCACTAAAAGTCCTTTGTTCATCCTTTGCATAGCTTCCAAAAAGCCCTATTATCTCAATTCCTTCTTTCAGATATATTGGCTTTAATTGTTTTAGTTTGGTTAGAATTTCCTCTTTGCTTGGTAAATTTTTTGGCAATCTTGCCCCTTAAAATTACTTTTAAAAAATGCACAAATTATCAAACCTGCCTTTACATGCAAGAGCACATGTAAAGGCATAGTTATTATAAATCTTTTTCGTGATTTGCTAGGTAATTGGCTACGCCCTCAGTGCTAGCTTTCATGCCCTCATCGCCTTTGCTCCATCCAGCTGGGCAAACTTCGCCGTGCTCATTGGTAAAAAGCATAGTGTCAACCATTCTTAGCATTTCATCTATGTTACGTCCTAGTGGTAGGTCATTGATAACTGCATGTCTAACTGTTCCATCTTTGTCTATCAAAAATGAGCCCCTTAAAGCCACAGAATTACCAAAAAGTACGTCAAAATCCCTTGAGATGTCTTTGGTTAGATCCGCAACCAATGGAAATCTAACTTGTCCGATTCCGCCTTGGTTTACAGGGGTATTTTTCCATGCAAAGTGGGAAAATTGCGAGTCGATTGAAACGCCTATTACGTTGATGCCTCTGCTTGTAAATTCTTCCAATCTTTTATCAAATGCTATGATCTCAGATGGGCATACAAAGGTAAAATCCAATGGGTAGAAAAATACAACCGCTCCTTTTTCTCCCAAATTCTTATAAAGATTAAAATCTTCAACTATTTCGTTGTTTCCTAGTACAGCAGTTGCCGTAAAGTCAGGTGCTTTGTTTGTTACAAGCATGTCTTCTCCTAATGTAAATTTATTTATGACAAAACTATATCATTTTTATATAAAAACTGGGTTAAAAAGAGCTAAGGCACTGACTAAATAGAAATTTAGTAAGTGCCGAAAACGGATTGCTGAAAACGGAAAACAGATAACTAGTAAAGTAAGCATTTTTACAAAATGCCATTTATTTTTATGTCATTTCGTCGGTGCCAGTATTAGCTTGAAAAATTTCATTATCAATTTGCTATTTTTAATGATAATTAAAAGATTTTAATGTTATAGTGCTAATCCAAATCAAAAAAAGGAGATAAAATGTCAGTAAAAATTACAGATACCTGTATTAGCTGTGGGGCATGTATAGATGAATGTCCTGTGGAGGCGATAGTTGATGATGAAGAAAATCCAACGGGAGAAGATACTTATTATGTATTTGCAGATAAGTGTGTTGAATGTGTAGATCATCATGATGAACCAGCCTGTGCTAGCGCTTGTCCAACCGATGGATGTATAGTTTGGGATACCCCTTATGATGGGCAACCAAGTCGTGCAGAAATCGGTGCTAATCTAAGAGATGGCACTGTTGCTTGTGTAGAGTAAAATGGTGATTGGTGGTTAGGGATTTGTGGTTTGTGGTTATCTTATGAGCCACCCACCACCAATCACTAAATTCCCCCTAACCCTTTATTTTTTTTATTTTTTTTGGTATAATCCTAGGCTTATTATTTTTTAGGAGAATTAATTTAATGGAACAAACATTATCTATTATAAAGCCAGATGCCGTAGGCAAGGGAGTTATAGGAAAGATCGTTGATAGATTTGAATCAAATGGACTAAGAATTGCAGGTATGAGAAAACTTCAATTAAGCAGTGAAGATGCCTCTGCTTTTTATGCGGTTCACAAAGAAAGACCTTTTTTCCCTGATCTAATTGACTTCATGACAAGTGGTCCTGTTGTGGTTATGGTTTTAGAGGGCGAAAATGCAGTGGCTAAAAATCGTGAACTTATGGGAGCGACAAATCCACAAGAAGCAGATCCTGGAACAATTAGGGCTGATTTTGCACAAAATATAGATGCAAACGCAGTCCATGGAAGTGATAGCTTGGAAAATGCTAAAATCGAAATAGACTTTTTCTTTGCAAAAAGAGATATTTGCTAATTAAATGAAAAAAAGTTTTCACGCATCTAAAGCGGGTTTTGATATTTGCTTGGAAAAAGATGGTGTGAATTTTTTTGCAAAAACGCAGAAAATAAGCGACAAAATAGCCAAGATAAAAGGTAAAATTGCAGGCAAGACTCTCCACACATGCGATAGATGTGGAGATGAATTTATTTTAAATCTTGATGAGAATGTGGAAGTTTTGGCGAGTGATGGGCTATTTGAGGGCTTAGAAAAAGAAAAATTAGATAATATAATTGAATTTTTTGATGGCTTTATAGATTTCGATGAAATTTTTGTTAGTGAACTTGAAGCCATTAAAAGTGATTATTTTTATTGTAAAAAATGTACAAATTAAAAGGAGAATAAAATGGCAGTACCAAAGAGAAGAGTTAGTAAAACTCAGGGATTAAAAAGAAGAACACATTATAAGGTAACTTTAGCAAAACCAGTTAAAGATAAGGATGGTTCATGGAAAATGCCCCATAAAGTCAATACCATAACAGGCGAATACAAAAACTAAATGATAACCATAGCCATAGATGCTATGGGTGGGGATTTTGGTTCCACGCCCATAGTTGAGGGACTTTTACTTGCCCTAGAAGAGCTTAGATTTAAGGCTATTTTAGTTGGCGATGAGGATGTTTTAAGGGGTTTAGTTCCAAAAGAATATAGTGAATTTGTTAGCTTTTTAGATGCAAAAGAAGTTTTTGGCATGGAAGAGACCGCCTCTTTAGCCCTAAAACGAAAAGAAACATCCATCTATAAGGCTGTTGATCTGGTTGCAAAAAAGGAAGCAGATGGGGTTGTTTCGGCTGGACATAGTGGGGCGACCATGGGGCTTTCTACCATCAAGATAGGAAGATTAAAGGGAGTTTCCAGACCTGCTATCGCTACTTTAATGCCCACTTGCACACCCAATCCAACCTTAGTTTTGGATGTTGGGGCAAATGTGGATTGTAAGGCTGAAAATCTTTTTGAATTTGCCATAATGGGCGAAAGCTATGCCAAAGATGTTTTGAAAAATAAAAATCCAAGAATAGGTCTTTTATCCAACGGCGAAGAAGAAAGCAAGGGTAATGAAACCAACAAGGAAGCTTTCAAAATGCTAAAAAAACTTGATAGTTTTGTTGGAAATATCGAGGGAAATAATATTTTCGATGGAAGCGTTGATGTGGTTATTTGCGATGGATTTACAGGAAACATCCTGCTAAAAACCAGTGAGGGCGTGGCAGATAGTATCTCAAAGATCATCAAACAAAACGTAAAGCAGTCTCCAACTGCAATTGTTGGCTCTATCCTCATGAAAAAGGTTTTTAAGATCCTAAAAACCCAAGTCGATTATGCTGAATACGGCGGTGCACCTTTGATAGGCGTGAATGGATGTGCTATTGTAAGCCATGGAAAAAGCAACTCAAAAGCCATCAAAAATGCCATTTTTCAAGCCATTAACTTTGCAAACTCAAAAACAAACGAAGACATAGTTGCTCAATTAGCAAGGTTCAAATAATCTCACATGTACGCTAGTTTAAAGTCAATCGGAGCCTACGCACCAGAGAAAATTTTAAGTAATCATGATCTTGAAAAAATGGTCGATACAAGCGATGAATGGATAGTTCAGCGCACAGGCATCAAAGAGCGACGCATTGCCTCAAAAGACCAAGCTGCGAGTGATCTTGGAGTTGAGGCAGCACAAATTGCTTTGCAAAGGGCAAATCTAGATGCAAAAGATATAGATGCGGTTATTTGTGCGACTTTAAGTCCAGATTATCTAACCATGCCCTCAACTGCGGCTGTTATCTCCCACAAACTTGGGATCCATGGAAAGGCGGCATTTGATATTAGTGCAGCTTGTAGTGGCTTTGTTTATTTGCTAAATCTAGCAAAACCCCTCATAGAAGCTGACACTTACAAAAATGTTTTGATAGTTGGAGCAGAAAAAACCAGCGCCTTTGTTGATTATACAGATAGGGGAACTTGCATACTTTTTGGAGATGGGGCAGGAGCCTGTATCATAGGGCAAACCAAAGATAAAAACAAATCCATTTTGAGTGTGCAAACAGGAGCAGACGGCAGATACGCAGACTTACTTATAACCCCAGGATGTGGTTCAGAAAATCCATGCTCAAAAGAGGTTTTAGATCAAAAATTAAACTTCATGAAAATGTCAGGCAACGAAGTGTTTAAAATCGCTGTAAAAACTTTAACTCAAGATGTTATAGATATTTTAGAAAAAAACAATATCAAACCAAATGAAGTGGATCATTTCATCCCCCACCAGGCAAATCTGCGCATTATAGAAGCCGTAAGGGCTAAGCTAGATTTCCCAATAGAAAAAACCATTTTCACCATACAAAAATACGGCAACACCTCAGCTGCATCCATCCCTATGGCGATAAATGAAGCCTATGAGCAAGGACGCATAAAACCAGGCGATCTAATGCTCCTAGATACCTTCGGCGGAGGCTTTACATGGGGAAGTGCTTTGCTTAGGTTTGGTGGAGAGAAATAAAGCTGAAAATTGATTGTGGACAACCAAAAGCAGATAGCAAGTATGGTAAGTATTTTTTTTAGATCTAATTTGTTTTATATTATTTCATAAGTGTTAGCTTAATATATTTAGTTCTTTTTTAGTTTCATTTTCTCAAAATTTGCAAAATAATCCCATGCAAAAATATAACTCTATAAAATCTTATCAATTGCTGTATTATTTATCAAAATCTCACTAATTTTTCTACGACCATTAAAACGGAGAAAATATGAAGAATTGTTGCATAATATGTTCAAGAGTAAATTTAAGAAAGGGGTTTGCTGGTCTAGAGCCTAGCGAATACCAATGAATTTATATTTATTATTTTAGTTCTTTACTTACTAACTCTTGCACCATTCTAGGGTTTGCCTTTCCCTTACTAGTTTTCAAAACTTGTCCTACGAAAAAGCCCTTCAATTTTTCATTTCCACTTTTAAATTCTTCCACCTTGCCAGGGTTAGCATCCATAACTTCCTTGATGAAACCACTTATAATTCTAGGATCGCTAATTTGCATTAAGCCTTTTTGTTCTACGATTTGTTTGGGATTTTGAGAGGTTTTGCACATTTGCTCAAAAACTTCTTTGGCGATTTTTGATGAGATTAATTCATTAGAAATAAGGTTGGAAAGTTCGGCTATATTAGATGCGGAAAAATTTGTCTCTTGGGAGCTTTTTAACTTTTTTGCCACATCATTTGCCACTAGGTTTGCTAAGGTTTTTGGGTTTTTAGCCCCGCTTAATGCCTTGCCAAAAAAATCTGACAATTGTCCATCGCGAGCTAAGATATTTGCCACCTCCTCGTTTAGATCTAGCTTGTTTAGGTATTTTTCATACAAGCTTTTTTGGTTTTCATTCATGGGGGCAACTTCGCCGTGTATTATTTCTTTTTTGGGTTCTGATTTTGGTTTAGCTTTTTGGGGTTTTTTTGCCCATCCATCTTTAAGTCCGACTATTTTATTAAAAACAGGTTTTTCATCTTTGTAATCAACTGGGTCTTTGAAAAAATATCCTTGCCTCTCAAACTGAAATCTATTGTGGGTTTTGTCATTTATCGTGGCAGGTTCAACAAAGGCTTCTTTTATGATTTTTAGTGAATTTGGGTTTAGATCTTCCAAGCCCTCTGGATTTTCGCTTAGGTACAATCTATCGTAAAGCCGAATTTCAGCTTTTTTGGCGTGTTTTGCACTTACCCATTGGATGGCGGATTTTACTTTTATGCCACTAGTATCAGCCCCGCTTTTTGAGTTTGGATGATATTTTGCTTTTATTTCTATTATTTTGCCATTTTTATCTTTGATGATTTCTTGACAAGTTATGATGTAGCCATGCTTTAATCTTACACTTTGGGTTGGTGTAAGCCTAAAATATCCCTTTGGCGGATTTTCGCAAAAATCATCCCTTTCTATGTAAATGGTCTCTGAAAATGGCAACTTTCTGCTCCCTTTTTTTGCCACATCTTTAGGATAATAATCCGCATCTAACTCTTCGCTTCCCCCATAGTTGCTAATGGTAATTTTCAAGGGTTCAAGCACAGCCATAACTCTGGGTGCTTTTTGGTTTAGATCATCTCTTATGCAAAATTCAAGCTGGCTTATATCCACTAAAGAATTTGCCTTAGCTATGCCGATTTGTTCGCAAAAGTTTAAAATTGATTGTGGGGTATAGCCTCTGCGTCTTAGTCCTGCTATGGTTGGAAGTCTAGGGTCATCCCAGCCATTTACTCTTTTTCCATTTACAAGTTCAAGTAGCTTTCTTTTGCTCATAATGGTGTAATTTATATTTAGTCTTGCAAATTCGTACTGATAAGGGCGTGGGGGTGTTAGATCTAGAGTGTCTAAAATCCAGTCGTAAATTTCCCTATTGTTTTCAAATTCAAGGGTGCAAATGGAGTGGCTAATACCCTCGATATAATCGCTCAAACAATGGGCAAAATCATACATAGGATAAATGCACCATTTATCTCCTGTGCGGTGGTGTGAAGCGTTGCGAATGCGGTATAAAAGCGGGTCTCGCATTTTCATGTTAGATGCACTCATGTCGATTTTGGCTCGTAAGACATGCTCTGCGTCTTTAAACTCACCATTTTTCATTTTTTCAAAAAGTTCAAGATTTTCTTCAACACTTCTTGAGGCAAATTTACTTCTTTTTCCAGCTTGTGTTATGGTGCCTCGGTATTCTCGCATTTGCTCTTCATCCAAGCTATCCACGTAGGCTTTGCCCATTTTTATAAGTTCAATTGCATAAGCGTAAAGTTTGTCAAAATAATCCGAAGTAAAACGCACCCTCTCATGCCACTTAAATCCAAGCCACTCTACTGCATCTTTTAGGGCTTCAACATACTTTGTATCTTCGGTTGTTGGGTTTGTATCGTCCATTCTTAGGTTGCAAAAGCCATTAAAATCCTTTGCTATGCCAAAATTTATATATATGCTTTTTGCATGTCCGATATGTGGATATCCGTTTGGTTCTGGGGGAAATCTAGTTATGATTTTTTCGTATTTTTTATTTTTTAGATCTTGCTCTATGATGGTTCTTAGAAAATCTTTGCTTTTGTTCATAATTAACTCAACCTTTGAAATTTTTCTAGGGGAATTTTAGCTAAGATTAGCTTATAAAGAAAGATAAGGATTGAAAAATTTTTGGGTAAAGAATATTGTGCGATTTGCACCCAATTAGTTTAGATGCAAATCGCTTAAAATTCTATTTATCCATTTTTCCTATGGCGCAACTTACAAAACTTTTAGCTGTTGTGGCAACCTTTTCAAAGCCACTTAACTCATCACTTGTTAGGGGGTATCCTAGGGAGCGAAGTTTGGTCTTTAAAAGTTCAATTTTATCATCCTCTATTTCAAGGCTGATAACACGAGGTTGAACCTCCAAATTTACTTCAACCTCTCCAAAATCTTCTTTAAGAGATTTTTTTAAGGTGTTTGCACAACCGCTACATTTTACGTTGTGTACTTCAAAACTTTGTTTCATTTTTTATCCTTTTTAGCAATTTTTATATGCAAAATCTTCCATAAAAGTTTTTAATTTGTGCACATTTTCTAAGCTAACGGCGTTGTAAATCGAAGCCCTTATGCCGCCTAAAAGTCTGTGACCCTTTAATCCTATCATGTCTGCTTTTGCAGCTTGGGCGACAAATTGTTTTTCTAATTCTTCATTTCCGCCACCAATAGTAAAGCTCACATTCATGTGTGAGCGCGAATCTTTTTGCGAATGACCAACATAAAAGCCCTTCCTTTCATCTATGACTTTGTAGATCTCTTTTGCTTTTTGGATGTTGTTTTGCTCGATTTGCTTGATGCCACCTTGATTTTTTATCCACTTCATGGTAAGAGCTAAGAGGTAGATAGAAAAGGTTGGTGGGGTGTTGAACATGGAGTTTGAATTGGCGTGATTTAAGTACTTAAACATGCTTGGAATCTCCCCAGCACGATCTAGCAAATCTTCTCTGATTATAACGATAGTCACCCCAGCTGGACCCGCATTTTTTTGAGCTCCAGCGAACATGAGGGCGATCTTATCCCAGTCTACATGATAGGAAAAAATATCACTTGAAGCGTCAATAACTAGATTTTTGCATTTAGGAAATTCCTTATATTGGGTGCCGTAAATAGTGTTGTTTGAAGTTATGTACCCATAGTCGATATCATCACTAAAATTTATATTTTGAGGTATGCGGTCGTAGTTTGTATCTTGCGAACTTGCTATAACCTTTACATCCAAATTTTGTATTTTAGCCTCTTTTATCGCCTTGCTTGACCAAACGCCCGTATCAACGTATTCAACTTTTCCGCTTTGTTTTAAATTCATAGGAACCAGAGCAAACTGACTAGATGCACCACCTTGAAGAAAAAGAATTTTAAAATTATCAGGTATTTTGTAGTTTTCTCTCATCAAAGCAATTGCTTCATCATAAACATCTTCAAACATCTTAACCCTATGAGAACTTTCCATTATGGAAAGTCCATAACCTTTATAATCAAGCAAATTTATCTGAGCTTCCTTTAAAACCTCAAAGGGCAAAGCCGAAGGACCAGCACTAAAATTTAAAACTCGTTTCATCATCCACTCTCCCAAGTTGTATATTTCTTATAAGACTTACAATATAAAAATCATTTTTATTTAATTAAGTAAGCTTTTCAATTCTAGTATAAAATTATCTCTTTTTATGCCTTTAGATTTCCTTAGGTTTTGCTTTTGGGTTGTATTAATGTTGTTGAGTCAATAATATTATATTTTAATCAAAATTGTACCCAAGTCAATCCCATAAAGCTTTTTCATGGTCCAATAAGACCCAGGTTGGTAAAGGTTAATTTTAGTTTGTTAAAAGGATAAATTTGATACTATTCTACCCTGAGATAATGCATGTAAGGAATTTTATGAAAGGTATAATATTAGCAGGTGGTAGTGGTACTAGATTATATCCTATAACGAAGGGAGTTAGTAAGCAACTCTTGTCAATTTACGATAAGCCGATGGTATATTATCCTCTTTCTATACTAATGTTGGCGGGCGTAAGAGATGTGTTGATAATTTCAACTCCGAAGGATTTGCCAAATTATGAGAAAATTTTAGGTGATGGTAGCAATATTGGTATGAAATTTTCCTACAAAGTCCAGCCTAGTCCAGATGGATTGGCACAAGCTTTTATATTGGGAGAGGAGTTTATAGGTACTGATGGAGTTTGTTTGATATTGGGGGATAATATTTATTATGGACATGGCTTAACTCTTATGCTTCGCAATGCAATAAAAAATGTGGAAAATGAGGGTAAGGCGACAGTTTTCGGATATTATGTAAATGATCCTAGGCGTTATGGGGTGGCTGGATTTGATGAGGATGGTAATGTTACCAGTATAGAAGAAAAACCAAGTAAACCTAGATCTAACTATGCTGTAACGGGGCTTTATTTTTATCCAAATTCTGTGGTTAATATAGCAAAAAAAATAAAACCTAGTGATAGAGGAGAGCTTGAAATAACCTCGGTAAATCAAGAATATTTAGATCAAAATAATTTAAAAGTGGAGCTTATGGGAAGAGGTTTTGCGTGGCTAGATACTGGCACCCATGAGAGCTTACTTGAGGCATCTCAGTTTATACAGACCATAGAACAAAGACAGGGGCTAAAAGTCGCTTGTCTTGAAGAGATAGCTTATGAAATGGGGTATATAGGTAAGGATGAATTACTAAAACTCGCTCAACCTTTAAAGAAAAATCAATATGGTCAATATTTGATAAAAAGGGCACAAGATGACATTTGAGAGATTAGTGATAGAGGACGTAGTTTTAATTAAGCCCAAGGTTTATGCTGATGATAGGGGATATTTTTCCGAAACCTTTAGGCAAGATAAGCTGGATGAATTTTTAGGGTTTAAAATTAATTTTTGTCAGGATAATGAATCAATGAGCTCTAAAGGCGTCTTGAGGGGTTTGCATTATCAAATTCCTCCCTTTGCACAGACTAAGCTTGTAATGGTTATAAATGGTTCTGTACTTGATTTTGCAATCGATATAAGAGTAGGTTCTCCAACTTTTGGAAAGTATGTTGGTGTGGAATTAAATTCTAAAAATAAGCACCAATTGCTAGTTCCAAGGGGATTTGCCCATG
>PDPI01000010.1 GCA_002746565.1 Pseudomonadota bacterium
GTGATTTGTAATAAGTTGGATAATAAAAAGGCTGCACTTTTTGAGGTGAGCAAAAGTAAAAATAAGATATGCATACTTATCATTGATCATCGTGTGCCTGAGCATGATAAAGATGCTGGCTCAAGAACGATGTATCAATATTTAATTGAATTTGTAAATATGGGATATCAAGTAATATTTGTACCTATTAATTTTGAGAAATTGGGAAAATATGGTGATAATTTAGAACAGCAAGGCATTAAAATTTTATATGGACCAAAATATCATCAAAATGGATTTGCTCAATGGCTGAAAAACAATGCAAGGAACATAAATATTTTTTATCTTCTTAGGCCAAATATCGCAAATAAATATTTAGAATTAATTAGGGAGCACAACAATAAATCCACTATCATATATAATAGTGTAGATTTTCACTACTTACGTTTAGAGCGTGAATATTTATTAACGAATAACTGTGAAACGAAACGAAATGCAGCCCATTATAAAAAAATAGAATTTGAAATATTCCAAAAAGTAGACTTAGTTGTAACAATCAGTGATTATGAACGCAAAGTATTTGAACGAGAGATACCTAATAATCAAATAAAAGTAATCCCAACCTATATCTACAGTAATCAGTTTCCACTAAGTTCTAATGAAAGTTTTTATGATAGAAAAGGTATTCTGTTTGTAGGAGGGTTTTCTCATCGTCCGAATGAAGATGGATTAATGTGGTTTATTTGTAACGAATGGGAAGCTATAAAAAGAAGTATACCTGATATTGTTTTGAATGTTGTAGGCTCCAATGTACCAAAAGATATAAAAAGATTTAGTATTGACCCCCAAATTAATATTTTAGGATACATTTCAGATGAGTCACTTGAAAATCTTTATAATTCATGCAGGGTTGTAATTGCACCATTGCGTTACGGTGCAGGCGTAAAAGGAAAAGTGATTGAAGCAATAGCACAGGGTGTCCCTATAGTTACAACTGATATAGCTAGCGAAGGAATTATCGATAAAGATAATGTTGTTAAAAATGTAACTATACGAAATTCTTTTTCAAATTCTTTAATTGAGCTTTACACTAATGAAAAATTATGGAAAAATTTTAGATTACAACAAATTAAATATGCAAACAAATATTATAGTGAGAAAGCCGCGAAGGATATGATTCAAAATATATTTACTACGAAGTGGAGGAAATAAATGATTTTAATTACGGGTAAAAGTGGCTTTTTAGCTTCGCAATTAATTCGAGTAATTACGAAAAGAATACGTAGCGTTCAAATTAAATGTACTTCAAGAGAAAAAAATACTGATTCGGTTTTTTTGGATTTAAATGATATTTCCTCTTTTGATTTTTCAATTATAAATGATGGAGACCTAATAGTGCATATGGCGGCCATATCGTCACCTGATATATGTGAAAGTTTTTATACTCAAGCTTTTGTAGTAAATGTTACCAATACAATAAAGTTTATTGACGGATGTATCAATAGGGGTGCAAAAGTTTTATTTTATTCCAGTGACACGGTTTTTGGAGAACAAAGTAATCAATTCTATGAAGATGCAGAATTAGCTCCTTTAGGAAAATATGCAGAAATGAAGGCAATAGTTGAAAGCTACTATACAACAAATGATAAAGTTAAAATATTTCATCTATCTTATGTTTTTAGCAGTAAAGATAAGTTTATGCAATATCTGATAGATTGTTACAAAAATGATTTAGTTGCAGAAGTATTTGCCTCGCTGGAGCGTTCTGTAATTTATATTGCAGATGTTATTGATGCTACAATCCATATTTTACAAAGGTGGAATACATTAGGCATAAAAAGTGTAAATTTAGCTGGCCCTGATCTTATTTCGCGAGAATTAATTACTAAATATTTTGCTATATATGCTGATGCTCCATTTAAATACAAAGTAATATCGCCTCCAAGTGATTTTTTTTCATCTAGGCCAAAAATTATAAATATGAAGTCAAAATATTTATATGAGTTACTTGGGAGGCAGCCAATGAGTTTAAAAAAAGCAATGTCATTTGAATTAAAAGGAAGATTATAATGCAAAAAATACAAGTTCTTATTACGGGTATTACCGGACAAGTGGGCTCTCAGTTAGCTGATTTTCTATTAAGTGCTACTGATTATGAAATTTTTGGAATGATGCGTTGGCAAGAGCCTATGGATAATTTATATCATCTAGCTGACAGAATAAACAAAAAAGACCGTATTTATCTCTATTATGCGGATCTCAATGATGCAGTATCAATAAATAGAATGATAAATGAAATAAAACCAGATATTATTTATCACTTAGCAGCACAGTCTTTTCCCAAGACATCTTTTGATATTCCAATCGAAACTTTACAGACTAATATAATTGGAACTGCAAGTCTATTGGAAAGTGTTAGACAATTAAAAGAGAATGAAAATTATGATCCTGTTGTACATGTGTGTTCTTCAAGTGAAGTGTATGGTAGAGCCAAAGTGGGCACAAAGCTTAGTGAGGATACAAAGTTTCATGGAGCTAGTCCATATAGCATAAGTAAAATAGGTACAGATTATCTAGGACAGTTCTATGGTGAAGCATACGGTATTAAAACATATGTAACAAGAATGGGGACTCATACGGGGCCTAGAAGAAGTGATGTTTTTTTTGAAAGTACTGTTGCAAAGCAAATTGCACTTATTGAAGCAGGATTTCAAGATCCTATCATTAAAGTTGGAAATCTCTCCAGCATTCGAACCTTTCAAGATACTAGAGATGCAGTAAGGGCTTACTATTTGCTTTCTCTAGAAAGTAAAAAAGGAAATCTTCCATGCGGAGAAGTTTTCAATATAGCTGGAGAAGAAGCCTATAAGCTCTCGGAAGTGATTGATTTATTAATAAGTTTTAGTGCAAGAGAAGATATTGTTGTGCAAACTGACACAGATAGGCTACGACCAATTGATGCCGATTATCAAATGTTCGATAATACAAAAATAAAGAGGTATATTGACTGGAAACCAGAAATCCCCACAAAAAATATGTTTGAAGATTTATTGAATCATTGGAGAAAAGAGATATTCAATGGTAGAGTTCCACTAAATAGGTAAAGCAGAATGAAGATAAGGAGTAAGGCGCCACTTAGGCTAGGATTTGCGGGTGGGGGGACGGATTTAAGTGCTTACTGCGATAAATATACTGGCTATGTTTTAAACTCTACGGTATCGCTTTATGTCCATTGCACTATTGAAGAGCTGGATAATGCAAAAATAGTATTTGAATCAACTGATCATAATCAGAGTTTAGAAGTTGAAAGTCAAAGATACCTAATTCTTGATGGGACAATGGATTTATATAAAGGCATATATAATCGCATAATTAAGGATTACATAAAAAAGCCTTTGAGCTTCAGCATTTCAACTTACTCAGATGTGCCCAGTGGTAGTGGTCTTGGTGGAAGTTCCACACTAGTTGTAGCTATTCTGAAAGCCTTTGTGGAGTGGTTAAACCTTCCATTAGGTGAGTATGATATAGCAAAACTTGCTTTTGATATTGAAAGGGAAGACGTCGGAATAATTGGCGGCGCTCAGGATCAGTATGCAGCAACATTTGGAGGATTTAATTTTATGGAGTTTTATAATAATAAAAGAGTAATTGTGAATCCTCTTAGAATTAAAAATTGGATTATAGATGAGCTTGAAGCATCAATTGTGCTTTATTTTACAAACATAACAAGACAGGCAAGTCAAATTGAGCAAGAAAAAAATAGTTTGATGCATGTTGATAGATCACTTAGTGCAATGCATGAAGTCAAGGAAGATGCTATTTCTATGAAAGAAGCTTTATTGAAGGGCAATATAGAAGACTTTGCATCAATTCTTGGTAAATCATGGGAAGCTAAAAAAAGAGTATCTAGCAATATCTCAAATCGTGAAATAGATAGAATTTATGATTTGGCGATGGCAAACCATGCATATAGTGGAAAAGTGAGCGGTGCTGGCGGAGGTGGGTTCATGTTTTTTATGGTTGAACCAACCAAAAAAATACAGCTTGTAAGAGAACTAAACAAGCAACAAGGTGAAGTTATTAATTTTGAATTTGTAACTGATGGCACAAAAGGGTGGAAAATATGATTAATGAGTATATAAACAACCAGGTTCAAAGATCCATAGATATAAAACAGCAATTACTTCAGAGTGGTGATTTGTTGGAGCTTATTAAAAAGGTTTCTTTAGTAATAATTGATGTCTATAGGAGTGGAAACAAAACGCTTATTGCAGGCAATGGGGGAAGTGCGGCTGACGCACAACATATAGCTGGGGAGTTTGTTAGTAAGTTTTATTTTGATCGTCCAGGATTAGCCTCGATTGCTCTTACAACAGATACAAGCATAATGACTGCAATTGGAAATGATTATGGATATGAAAAGCTTTTTTCTCGACAAATACAAGCAAATGGTATACAGGGTGATATTTTCATAGGGATCTCAACTAGTGGGAATAGTTCAAATATAATTGAAGCTTTTAAAACATGTAAAGAAAGTGGTATTATTACTGTTGGTTTGACAGGTGAAACAGGTGGGAAAATGTCTGATTTATGTGATTACTGTATTAAAGTTCCATCTAGCGAGACACCTAGAATACAAGAATCGCACATTTTAATTGGACATATAATTTGTGCAACAGTAGAAGAAGCGATTTTTGGAAAAGGATTTAATTAGTGGAGGCAATAGTTTTGGCAGGCGGATCAGGCACTCGTTTGCGAAGTGTAGTTCGGGATGTTCCTAAGCCTATGGCACCGGTTAACGGTAAGCCTTTTTTGGAATATATTATGAGGTATCTCCAAAAAAATGAAATTAATAGGGTTGTATTGTCGGTTGGCTACAAGCGGGAAACTATACAAGAATATTTTGGTAATTTTTTTGAAAATTTGGAGATTGTTTATAGTGTTGAAAATGAACCACTGGGAACTGGTGGAGCTATTAAAAAAGCGATGCAATTTATAAAGTCTGAGCAAGCATATATTATTCATGGTGATACTTTTTTTAATGTTAACTTGAAAAGTTTAACTTTGGACAATGGTAGTAAGTTAATCTTATCTTTAAAACAAATGACAGACTTCGATAGATATGGCTGTGTAGAATTTGATAGTAAAGGATATGTAATTACATTTGTTGAGAAGGGGTATAAGAAAATAGGTAATGTAAATGGGGGGGTTTATTTGGCTTCTAAAACAATTTTTGAATTATTTGACACGGCAGATAAGTTTTCTTTTGAGGATTTTATTTGCAATAATATTCAAGAACTTAAACTCACTTCTAAAGTATTCGATGAGTACTTTATTGATATTGGGATTCCCCATGACTTTAAAAAAGCTCAAATTGAAATGAGGAATCAATTATGAATAGAGCTTTGTTTTTAGATAGAGATGGCGTTATTAATGAGGAAAAAGATTATTTATACAAAATTAAAGATTTTGAATTCATAGATGGAGTATTTGAGGCATGCCAATACTTTCAAAAAAAAGGATATATGATTTTTATCATTACAAATCAATCAGGCATTGCTAGAGGAATATATACTGAATATGATTATAAGACTTTGACGGATTGGATGCTAAAAGAGTTTCTGAAAAAATCTATAGCTATTACTAAGGTCTATCACTGCCCTCATCATCCTGATATAACGGGTTTTTGTTTATGTAGAAAACCGCAGCCAAAGATGATAATTGATGCTCAAAAGGAGTTTAATTTAGATTTGAAGAAATCAATTTTGGTAGGTGATAAAATGAGTGATATTAATGCAGGCTTATCAGCTGGTATTTCGCATAACTATTTGATAGAGACAGGTCATCCTATAGCAAAAAACAATAATCGTAATGTAGTAATTTTAAAAAATTTAACGTATTTAAAGAAAGTAGTGTTATGAAAAAAATATTATTAAATTTCAAGATAGTAAATAAAGTAGCTATGTGGCTACGAATTAGAAAATGGAAAAGGATCATAGCAGAAAGTAAAATGTTTGATAATGAGTACTACTTATTTAAAAACCCTGATGTAAAAAGGGCAAATATTGACCCACTTAGTCATTTTTTAGAATTTGGTTCCAATGAAGGCAGAGATCCATCAGAGTGGTTTGGTGTAAAAAAATATTTAGATTCTTATCCAGATGTGGCCCAATCAGGCATTAATCCACTTGCACACTATATTATGTTTGGTTCTCAAGAAAAGCGTTTAGTTGAACTGAACAGTATATATAAAAGCAGTTACTTGAATGTGTATCAAGATTTTGTTTTTAATGACCTCCCAATTTTGACTGCTCAGAAATATGTTGATCCAATGGTGTCAATAATAATACCTGCATATAATCAAGCAATTTTTACATATAAAGCTATTGAATCAATTCTTCAGAATGCTAATAAAATTTCATATGAAATAATTGTTATAGATGACAATTCATCAGAGAAAGATGCAATTCAAATAGCGGATAAAGTAAGAAATATTAAGTATATAAGAAATAATAATAATTTAGGATTCTTAAAAAATTGCAACAAAGCTGTCTCATTTGCTGAAGGTAAATATCTCGTATTTTTGAATAATGATGTCATAGTTCTTCCAAATTGGTTATCTTCCTTGCTTGATGTGCTAGAAAATAACAATGATGTGGGGCTAGTTGGATCTAAATTAATATTTGCAGATGGAATTTTACAGGAGGCAGGAGGAATCATTTGGAATGATGCTAGTGGAAAAAACTTTGGGCGTGGAGATGATCCCAAAAAATCAGAGTACAACTATCTGCGAGAGGTTGATTATGTAAGCGGAGCGTCTATGGCTATTAGAAGAGATTTGTTTATTAATATTGGTGGTTTTGACGAGCGATTTGCACCGGCATATTATGAAGATTCGGATTTGGCATTTACAGTGAGATCTCTTGGCTTAAAGGTAGTTTATCAGCCATTAAGTGAGATTATCCATTTTGAAGGTGTTTCACATGGGACAAATGTTGAATTAGGTATTAAAAAACATCAAGTTATAAATCGTGAGCTATTTAAGAAGAAATGGCAACATGTACTCCATGCACATGCAAAACCTAATCAAAAATTATTTTTAGCTAAAGACAGGTCCTTTGGTCAAAAGCATATATTGATAATTAGTCATAATATTTCCGTTACCAATAAAGATCCTGACAACAGTCTGATTTATTGTTTACAATTTTGTCAAGCTTTGGATTATGTTATAACTTTGGTACCTGTTGATTCGATAAAAAATGAAAAAGATGTAAAGCCATTACAACAAAAGGGAATTTTTGTTTTTTATGAGGATAATGGTTTTAGCCTATTGAATCATTTGAAGACTTTTGGACATCACTATGATTTTGCTTATTTTACATATCCTGAAATACAATGCAAGTTCATCAAAAGTGTTCAAGCTTATACTAAAGCCAAAATTTTACAAATTAAATAAAGGTGTTTTAACAAATGAGAAAACTACTTGTTCATTATCATATATTTAAAAATGCTGGGTCTTCTGTAGACAGGCTTTTGCAGACTTCTTTTCAAAATAGATGGTGTAAGTTTGATGATTATAAAAATCCAAGCTATAAGATTTCGCCGAATGAGCTTTTTGATTTTTTGAATTCAAGACCAGATGTTTTGGCTTGTTCATCTCATCAAGCCAGAATAGGTAAAAATCAAAATCAAAATAAATACAATATTCATATTTTTCCAATTATTTTCCTAAGGCATCCCATAGATCGAACGATATCTGCATATAATTTTGAATGGAAGATACAGAAGAAATTAGATAGACATCAGGGGACTTTAGCTGAATATCTAGAGCTAAAGTTTTCTGAAGAAAAAAATAGTGCTGTTGAAAATTATCAAACATACTATCTAGCAAACCAATTTTTGGATAAAGTACAAAGTAATCTTATTTATGCAGATGATACAAAATATCTAGACTATGCTATAGATGCCTTAAATGATTTGAAATGTTTTGGGCTGGTTGAACATTATAATGAGTCTGTAGATAATTATTATTCCTATCTTCATAGGGATTTTCCAATGTTTAAAAAAATTGTAAGCAAAGAAAACATTTCGCAAGATAATTCTAGTATTGATATTAAATTGAAATTAAAATCAATTAGAAATCGATTTGGTGAAAATATCTATTATCACATAAAGTCAAAAAATATTATGGATATTGAACTCTATTATTATGCTAAAGACTTATTTTTTAAAAATAAATTTGCTTATTCAACCCACATACCCTATAGCCTAAATAAAAGTTTTGAAGATATTTCAGTAGAACATTTATTGAATAAATCAAAATATTTTGACAAAGATACTTATATGGAGTTAAATAAACTTCCAATTTCAGTTAATCCAAACAATCATTTTGCGCAAATTGGTTTCTTTCATAAAAAAGTTTTTTCTTTACAAAATAACTACAAAGATCTTTTTCTAGAATTTATAAACATTCATAATTCTAAGATTTCTACATCTTCGAATAATGTGGTAGTAATTCATATTTATTACGAAGAATATATAGATGAATTTTTAACTTTAATAGAGCAATATCCCGATATTGATTTTATATTTACAGTAGTTTTTAGTATTACTACATATTCTTTAGCCAAACTACTTGTAAGCAAATATCGCATATTTATATTTGAAAATATGGGTAGAGATGTTTATCCGTTTCTTAAAATTTTACCGTTTCTTTTCGAATGTAATTATAAAAATGTATGTAAGTTGCATGGTAAAAAGTCAATTAAATTTGTACCGATAGAAAAATTCAATTTTATTAAAAATGGTGACCAATGGCGTGTTGACCTCATAAGTAAATTATTGGGAAATAAAAAAATAGTTAAAGAGAATATCGGCTTACTAAATGAACAAGACATAAGTATGTTGATTCCAAAAAAATATGCTCTTCCATATAAAGAATTTAAAGGTAGGAATAAAGAAAAAGTTAAGGATTTGTTGTCGAAAATTGATATAGCCTATCATGAAGATTTTATTTTTTCAGCTGGAACAATGTTTTGGTGCAAAATGGAAATTTTAAGACCTTTATTAAAGCTGGATGTAAAAAAAATGTTTGAAAAAGAAGGCGGTGAAATTGATGGAACTGATGCACATGCACTAGAAAGAATATTCGGCATGTTGGCAAAGAACTCAGATGCCGAAGTTAAGCAAATTTAAGTTAGGGACATGTAGCCTTATAACTAAATAAGGGAATCGCAATCCAATTGAAACAATTTTAGAACAATATTGATGTACAATTTTGATCAATTTTAATGTATGGAGGTTATAATTATGAAAAGATGTTTTTTTGTGATGTCTACAATGGCTTTGTTTGCGGTGGGTCTTCCCGCCGCGTGGTTCGAAGGAACTGTTGTATCTGTGACACAATTTCCTAGTTCACAGCCTGGCGTAGAAGTTGATACTACCGGTGATGGTAACGCAAATGTTGGCGGTACGCTATCAGGCACTAGTGAAAACGTAAAAACTATGACTGCTATGGCGTTGACAGCACTATCTGTTGGTCAAAGAATTAGGGTTTTCTCCAGCGGATCTAATTTTACTGCTATGAAATTGGTTAAATAGAACCTTGTTAATAGTTTTTAGTGGCTGTTGGGGGTCTTGTGTAGTTTTTAGCTTGGTTTCATAAGTGAGTGATGCGCGTTTGGTATGTTTTGTTTCGGGCTATTGATAATTGTTTATCAATAGCCCAAATTGGTAAGTTACAGAGGTTTGTTCAATTTAGGAAGGGGTTACTAACCTTGTTAACTTAATCCTCCCAACTCCTAAAGCGGGGGCTTGTAGTTTTCAACATGTTTCATCTTTTTTTTGGGCAACTAAAATAAATGATCCAGATAAATTTATAATTGATAGCTCACAAGAACAAATTAGATAATGTTGTCCGTGAAGGATATTATTTAGTAAAGATAAACAATTATTACAATCGCATAACAATATCCAAAGTATAAAAAAGCTTGGAGATATATCAACAATAGCATTACTTCATCACTCATTAAATATCCAGATGTAAATCATAAGGCAAACAGTATCCCTATCAAGCTAATGTCAGGAGTATTAATTAATAAATACTAAAGCTGATTCAAAACTTTATAGAGAAACACTGCTTATAGTTTCTATAAGATTTAATGATGAATTTAAAAAATAGAGGAAAACATACAACTCTTGTACAAATTGCTGTGATGAGAAACGTTGGTATCTTTCCTGTGTCATCTTTGTCTCTTAGTTCTTTTAGCATCGAAGTAACTTTTGTAAAACTCAAAATTAGGGATACCAGTTTTGTAGAATAAAAGATTTCTTTGAAATTCGTCTTTATAAAATTTGTTATTTTGTATATTTTTTAGAATATAAATTCTCAACTTGTGAAGCATCTTATTGCAAGTTATGTGTGAAACATTTGTAATTTTACTACTTTTGTGAGTGTCAAAATCAAAAAAACACTTGATAAGCTCTTGAAATTTATGTTGTGAAACAATTTGTGTCATAACGATACTTATTTTTAGCCCTTGATTTTATAGTTTATGATACTTTTCTGGGGTTTAAAATTTACTAGAGCCTTGATTATTATGATTGAAATTTAATAAAATTAAAGATTTATATGCTAAAATCACAGAGTGATTAAGCTTATTTTTTGGGATCTTATTTAAATGAACAAAATTTTAATATTATTATCGGCATATAATGGGGAAGTATATGTAAGAGAGCAACTTGATTCTATTTTTAATCAAAATTCTAAAAATGTTGAGTTACTCGCAAGAGACGATGGATCAAATAATAGGGCTTTAAACACAATAGAGCAGTTTAAAGGTGTAGGTGTAAATGTATTATTAGATGACAGGAATGTGGGTATAAAAACAAGCTACTCAATCCTTTTGGATTATGCTCTCAAAAATACAAATAGTAATTGTTTTATGCTGTGTGATCAAGATGATGTCTGGAAAGAAGATAAGGTTGAAAAAACATTGCAAAAAATGAAAGCAATGGAAAGAAAATATCCAAATACTCCCATATTAATACACACGGATTTACACGTTACTGATGAAAATTTAAATATCATAGATAGCTCTTTTTGGCATTATGAGCATATAAATCCTAATAAAAATTCGCTTGGTAATCTTTTGATGCAAAATACCGTTACGGGTTGCACTATGATGATAAATCGAAAGCTTGCGCAACTAGCTTTGCCTATTCCAGATGAATGCATGATGCATGATTGGTGGATAGCCTTAGTGACAAGTGCTTTTGGAAAGATAGCCTATGTAAATGAGCAAACAATTTTCTATAGACAGCATTCAGATAACGATACAGGAGCAAAAAAATATGGTGTAAAAAATATATTTAAAAAAATTCCTAAAATTATAAATGGAAATGGCATTTATGTAGATCATCTCGATAAAAATATCTTACAAGCAGAAAAATTTTTAGAAATATATCAAGATAAACTAAATGATAAAAATATTAAAACATTAAAAGCCTTCATAAATCTCAAAAAAGATAATTTTTTTCAAAAAAGGATTAATTTATTTAGATTTGGTCTTTTAAAGAATGGTATTTTAAGAAATATTGGATTGTTTTTAAAAGTATGAATAGTATAAGTGTAAGTATAGTTTTATACAAAAACAATAAAAAACAAATAGCAAATTTACTCTCACAATTGAGTTTACCTTGTTTAATTGTTGATAATTCCCCTGAAGACAATTTAAAAGAGGTTTGTAAAAGTTTTTCATCAATAATTTATTTACATATAAAAAGTAATTTAGGTTTTGGACAAGCACATAATCTAGCCTTTAAGCAACTAAAAAATGCAAGAAAACTAGGAAAATATCATCTTATTTTAAATCCAGACATATATTTTAATGAAAATATTTTACATATATTAGCAACCTATTTGGAAAATCATGAAAATACATCTCTTATAAGTCCCAAAATCTTAAATCTTGATAATTCTTTGCAGTATCAATGCAGACTAATTCCATCACCACTTGACATGATAAAGCGAAGATTACTAAACAAAGATAGATTAGAAAATTTCAATAAAATTCATGAACTACATATTAGTAATTATGATAAAATATTTAAATCACCATTCATACAAGGTTCTTTTTGGCTTGTTCGTTCCGATATTTTTGAACAATTAAAAGGCTTTGATGAGAGATTTTTCTTGTATATGGAAGATGTGGATTTTTGTAGAAGATTAAATGAAATTTCAAATATTATTTTTTATCCCCATGCATCTGTAAAGCATGAATGGAAGAGAGGATCAAAGAAAAGCTTAAAACTATTTGCTTTACATGTAATATCTATGATAAAATACTTCAACAAATGGGGGTGGTTTTTTGATGAAAAGCGAGATAAATTAAATGAAAAAACATTAAAACAATTTTCATAAGGATATTTTTGAAATTATCTAACCCAACCCAAAATCTACTATTTCGCTTTCACTTTTTGGTTATTTGTATAAATATTATAGCCACTTGCATAGATGCTTATCAAAAGAATTATGCAAATTCACTTATAGAACTTTTATTGACCATTTTTTTAGGCATAAATATATACTTTTTGCAAAAATATCAAAATATCAAGAAAAGTATATATATGTTTCTTTTCATAAGTTCTTTAGCGCTTTTCTCGCTTATCTATGTAAATCATTTTGCTACCATGTCCATAGTATTTGTGCTTTTGCTTCCCCTTAGTGCTTCGGTCTTTTTGAAGCTTAGGGAAACCTTGGCAGTCATGGTTGTTCATATATTTACATTTTCATCTCTTTTGTATATAGAATATTCAACAAATCCCCAAAATCCCCTTATTGCTAATCAAAATGCTCTTTTTAATTTAGGCTATACGATTTTGATTGTTTACCTTTTTGGGATTTTTTACCATATTTTTATCATAAAAACATTTGATGAGTTAGATAGTGCAAATAGGCAAAAAACCATGTTGCTAGGAGAGGTTCATCATAGGGTAAAAAATAATCTCAATGTTATAGCTTCCATTTTGGGCCTACAAGCCTTTAATCTGAGCAAAGAAGAAAGAACCCCTCTCCTTGAAACAAAATCACGCATAGAGGCTATGAGTATGGTTCATGAGATGCTTTATAAGACCGATGATATACAAAAGATACATGTTTACACTTATATAGAAAATCTTAGTTCTCAGCTACTTAATCTTTATAACAAAAAACAAATTTCTATTCATATAAGTACAAATGACATTCGTTTGCCTTTACAAACTATGTTTCAGCTTGGTATAATCATTAATGAACTTTTTACAAATTCTTTAAAATATGCCTTTAATGGAGAGGAGGGTGAGATATGTATAAGTTTGAAAAAAGAGCAGGATAGGTATTTTTTGTTTTACAAAGACGATGGTAAAGGTGTTGAGAATATGTATGATTTGACAAATAATAACTCATTAGGATATAAGCTTATAGTCTTAGGCATCAAGCAGCTACAGGGCAATATAAGTGTAACAAATTTAAAACCACTAACCTATAAAATGGATTTTACCCATGAATAAAATATTGATAGTTGAAGATGAACTTATAGCAGCAGAATATCTAAAACAACTGCTTCAAAATAATGGCTTTGAGGTATTGGAGATAGTTGACAATGGGCAAGAAGCCATACAAAGCGCTAAAAGATTCAACCCAGATATTGTTCTTATGGATGTTATGCTAAAGGGTCGAATGAGTGGATGTGAGGCTGCTGTTGAAATGGCAAAACAAATAAAATGCTCAATTTTATTTTTAAGTGCCCATTTGGATGATGAAATGGTAGAATACGCCCTTGAGGCAAAAGCGGTAGGATATCTTACAAAGCCATACAATGAAGCCCAAATCCTTGCAACATTAAAATTAATAAGCACACGAGAAAAAAAAGTTGATAAGTCTATGCCAAAAATACCCGACCAGATTAGCTTAAAAGATGGTTTTATTTTTAAGAATGGTTTAGTATTTAAAAACAACAAGCAAATAGAATTAGGACCAAAAGCCCTAAAACTAGTTAACTTGCTTTGCAAGCAGCCAAACATAAGTGTGTCAAATGAGCAAATTTGTATGCAACTTTGGGGAAAGATGGTAGATGACAGAACTCTGCGTTCACTAATATTTAGGATTCGTTCCCTTTTAGGAGAAAATGTAATTAAAAATATAAGTGGTTCTGGTTATATGATATGTACTCGGGAATAAGTTTTGAATATTTTCTTTGATGGCAGGGTTTTAACCCATAAAAATTTCACCGGTGTTGAATATTACGCTAAAAATATTTTTGACAATCTAAAAAATAAATGTGATATAAAATTTGTAAGGCCTTCTTTTAGCAATAGATATTTTGCCCACTTGCGGACACATCTTAAGCTCCCTTTTATAGTAAAAGATCTGCTTTTTTGTCCAGCCAATGTGGCTCCTATATTTTTGCCCAAAAAAACAAGGCTAGTTTTGACTTTACATGATGTATCTTTTTTAGTTGAACCTAAAAATTTTTCTTTATTTTTTAGACTTTATTATAGACTTATAGTTCCTATTAATATCAAAAGGGCAGATAAGATTATAACAGTGTCCAATTTTTCAAAAAGAGAAATCATAAAGTTTTTTCCAGATGTAAAACATAAAATAGAGGTTATATATCTTGGTGTAGATTATTTGTTTAGGTCAAAAAAAACCAGAAAGAAAAATTTTATTCTCTACGTTGGTTCATTTAATGAAAGAAAAAATTTTATAAATGTAATCAAGGCATACAATTTGCTTAAAGCCAAAGAGATAAAGCTCATTCTAGTGGGAAATTTTGATGAAAACTTTAGCTTATCAAAAGAGGCCAAAGATGCTCTTTTGAGTGCACAAAAAAATTCCAATATTATTTTTAAACAAAATATAACCCAACAAGAACTTATTGATCTATATAGTCAGGCAAAATTATTTTTATATCCATCTTTTTATGAGGGTTTTGGACTGCCGATTCTTGAATCCATGGCCTGTGGAACTCCAGTAGTTTGAAGTAATTCCACTGCTCTTTTGGAGGTTGGAGGTGATAGTGTCTTGTATTGTAATCCATATGATGAAGAGGATATCAAAGAAAAAATCTTGAAAATTTTAAATGATGGTGATTTATATGAAAAGTTATCTTACAGAGGCCAGATGCGTTCAAAGGAGTTTACTTGGGAAAAGTCAGCCCTATCGCATATGGAGATTTTTAAAGATTTGATGCATTTTTAAAGTTTACATTTTTTACCATCTATTAACCAAAAATTAACTTCACATTTATTTCAAAAATGTATAATTTTGCCACGAAAAAAATATAAGGATATGAGATTGTCCCATCCGTTTCAAAAAGTTAAAGATGAAATTTCTAAGGTTATAGTTGGGCAAGAGGAGATGATAGATTCTCTTTTTGTTGCACTTTTATCAAATGGGCATGTTTTGCTCGAAGGTGTTCCTGGACTTGCTAAGACTACTAGTGTAAATACCCTCTCAAAAGTGCTTGATCTAGGTTTTAAGAGGGTGCAGTTTACCCCTGATTTGTTGCCAAGTGATATCATAGGTATGGAGATTTATGATCCAAAAGAGAGCGAATTTAAGATAAAACATGGGCCGATTTTTACTAACTTGCTTTTAGCTGATGAGATAAACAGAGCTCCCGCAAAAGTCCAATCAGCCTTGCTTGAAGCCATGCAAGAAAAACAAGTTACCATTGGTGAAGAGAGTTTTGCTCTTCCATCTCCTTTTTTGGTAATGGCTACTCAAAATCCCATAGAAAGCGAGGGGGCTTACCATTTGCCTGAGGCTCAGCTAGATAGATTTATGCTAAAGATTTTGCTTGATTATAATACAAAAGAAGAAGAATTGCTCATAGCAAGACGAGTTGCAAATGGGGTTTGGCAGCAGGTGCAAAAGCTTATGAGTAAAGATGATCTTCAAAGCTCAAAAGAAACTATAAAGGCTATCCATATCGATGAAGAGGTAGAAGCTTATATGATAGATTTGGTTTATGCCACAAGATTTCCAAAAAAATACGATTTAGAAGATATTAGTCCACTCATAAGGGTTGGAGCGAGTGCTAGGGGGAGTATCGATCTATATAAGGGGGTAAAAGCCCATGCGTATTTGAGGGGGCGAGATCATGTTACGCCTGTTGATGTGGCTTCCATGTTAAAGCCTGTTTTGAGGCATAGGATTATTTTAAGTTATGAGGCGGAGGCGGAGGGAATTAGTGCCGATGAAATTATCGATAAGATTTTGAAAAAGTTACCACTTCCATAGATGAAAATTGCTACAAAAAAACTTCTTATTCGTGCTAAGCGAAATATTTTTGGGGAATTAGCAGGAAACAATATAAGCCTAAAAAGTGGCGATGGCTTTGATTTTTACGAGCTTCGTCCCTATAATTATGGCGAGGATGTGAGAAGGGTTGATTGGAAAAGGTCTGCCAAAATGGGTAAGCCCTATGTGAAACTTTTCCATGAAGAAAAAGAGTTACAAATCCTAATTGTGCCAATTTTAAGTGGCTCTTTGAAATTTGGCTTGCAAAGATTAAAGCAAGATGTGGTGGCTGAGATAGTAGCACTTTTGGGCTTTTCTGCCTTGAAAAATAGCGATAGATATAGTGTTATCACATGTAAAAATAAAGATGTAAACCCAACAAAACTTAGCAAAAAAGAAGCCCTTTTATATGGGGTGGTCGAGGATATTTTAGATGGGGATTTTTTGGGCATTAGTACAGGCTTTGAAGAGGTTAATGAATTTATCCTAAAGCGTTATAAAAGGCGTTCTATGGTAGTTTTTGTAGGCGATTTTTGGAGTATTCCAAATTTAAAATACCTTGCAAAAAAGCATGAAGCTTTAGCTTTAATAGTTCGAGATAAATTTGAAGAAGACCCAAAACCCATCGGACAAATCAGCCAAATAAATCCTGATAATCTTTCCATTTCAAATCTTTTTGTAGATAAAAGCGTGGCATCTAGGATGGCTCAAAAGGCAAAAGAACATGACGCAAAGCTTATTGGTTCGCTTTTAAAACAGGGCATTAGAATGCAAAAAATCTATACTGATGATAATGTTTTTAGTAAATTATCCCACTTTTTAGGTTCATGATATGGAAGAATTTGTTGATATAAAAGACTTTGTTTTAGTGGATGATTTTTCCTTTTATTGGTTTTTGGCCCTTTGTTTTTTTGGGGTTTTACTTTTGTTTTTTATCTTGTATAAACTTTTTTATATTTTCAAAAAAAGAGGCAAAAGTAAGCTTGCCATTGCAAAGGAAAATTTGCAAAAGCTTGATTTTATAGATCCCAAAAAAACAGCTTATACCATAAGCAAAAACGCTCCTCTTTTAGCTCAAAATGATATGCAAAAAGAGTTTTTAGAAGAGTTAAATGCTTCCCTTTCTAAATACAAATATCAAAAAAATGTTCCCAGCTTTTCCGAAGAGGATAAGGACAGATTTAAAACCTTTATGGATTTGTGCGATGTTTGAGTTAGCTTATCCTTGGGCTTTGGCTCTTATAATTTTATTTATTTTTGGTTCAATCAAACTAAAACCAAAAGAAGATGCACTTTTACTCTCTGGACTTTGGGGAGATGGGGTTAATGCAAAAAGTTACCTTTTTATTTTCAAATGGCTTGGGATTTTATTTTTGATTTTTGCTCTTGCTTCTCCCATATCAAAGGAGGAATTTTTGCCAAATAAAAGACCAGCCAATGCTATCATGATGTGTCTTGATCTAAGTGGCTCCATGAAGTATGGTATGAATGGGGGCAGCAAGATAGAAGTAGCAAAAAGATTGGCAAGTAAGTTTGTACAAAAAAGAAAAGATGACCATGTGGGTTTGGTTGGATTTGCGGATTTTGCCTATATGGCAACCCCTTTGAGCTATGATACTAAAGCGGTTGGGGATGTTATCTCAAGGCTTGGTTTGGGAAATGGTACAGCTTTGAGGGATAGTATTTTTATGGCTTTAAGAATGCTCAAAAAATCCCAAGCTAAAGAAAAAATCATAGTGCTTTTAACAGATGGGATGGATAATGCAAGTCAGATGCCAATACAAACCTTACTGAAAATGATAAAAAAAGAGGGTGTGAAAATATATACCATAGGTGTTGGCAGAAGGGGAGATTTTGATTCTAGAATGTTAGCTTATATCTCAAAGATAAGTGGCGGAAAATTTTACCATGCAAATAGTGCTGGTGCCTTAAAAAGTGTTTATGAACAAATCAATAAGCTAGAAAAAAGTGAGCTTGAGGAAGAGAAGATAGAGCAGGTATATTATTATTACCAATATCCTTTATTTTTTGCCCTATTGTTTTTTATTTTGTATTTATATTTTAAAGTAAGAAGGGGGAATTAGATGAGCTTTGAAAATCCTGTATTTATCTATCTCATGTTACCTCCTCTTTTGATTTTGGCCTATTTTGTTTTAAGCCGTGGGGCTAGTTATGAGAAATATTTTTCCCAAGAAGTTTTGGACAAGATTCTCATAAAAGGAGATGCCCTAGGTTCTCGTGGGAGAAATTTTTTACTTTTGATTGCCTTTGCATCTCTTATCATTTCTCTTGCTCGTCCTGTTACTAATGTTAAAGAGGTAAACCTAGATCTAAATAGCAAAAATCTTGTAATTGCCATTGATATAAGTAGGTCCATGCTCTCAGATGATATCTATCCAAATAGATTAGAATTTGTAAAAAATAGACTTTATTATCTGATAGAAAAGTTAAGCCATACCAACATAGGCATAGTTGCCTTTGCAAAAAATGCCTTTTTGGTTTCCCCAATCACACATGATAAAAAGAGTTTAAAATTTTTACTAAAATCCCTAAGTAGCGATGTTGTTTCCGTACAAGGAACAGACATAGCAAATGCTTTAAAGCAGGTTAATAAAATATTTGTAAAAAGTGGAGTAAAGGATGTTTTTTTGGTTAGTGATGGTGGAGAAAGCGAGGATATACAAAGGGCTATAAGTGAGGCTAAAAAACATTCTTTGCATGTTAGTGTCATGGTGGTTGGAAGCAGGGAGGGTGGAAGCATAAGGCTAGAAAATGGGGAGTTATTAAAAGACAAAAATGGGGATATAGTAACCACTAGAAGAAATGAGAATTTAAGAAAATTGGCTATGGAAACAAATGGGGTTTATATAAAAGAATTTGGAAGTGGGGATGGGGTTAATCTGCTAGAAAAAAGCCTAAAAGAAGCTAAGGTAAAGGCACAAAAGAGTGTGAAAATGGCGCAAGAGTTGTTTATGTATCCGTTAATTTTTGGGTTTATTTTGATTTTTATAGCCTTACACGGTTTTAATAAAAGGGCTTTATTTTTTGTTTTGCCATTTTTATTTGTTAGCCCATCTAATGCTGGAGTTTTTGATTTTATGCATCTTAGCAAAGCAAAGGATGCCATAGAACAAAAAGATTATCAAGGAGCTATAAGCGAATATAATAAACTTAATCCAAACCCCCAAATCTCATACAATAAGGCTAACGCCTATTATAAAATGAAAAAATATGATGAGGCTATAAATGAGTATAAAAAAATAAAAACTAATGATAAGGATTTTAAATCAAAGGTTTTATTTAATGAGGGAAATGCTTATGTGCAAAAACAAAAATATAAAGAGGCTTTAAAATCCTACGAAGAGGCAAAAAAACTAAATCCAGAAGATAGAGATATAGATAAAAATATAGAATATGTTAAGAAAAAAATGCAAAAACAACAAAAACAAAATGATAAAAAAGACGACCAAAAGCAGCAAAAAGATCAAGACGAAAATCAGCAAGAAAAAAATGCTCAAAACAAAGAAAATAAGCAAAAAAATCAAGAAGATACCAAAAAGAAAAAGAAGGACAAAGAAAAAGAAAATTCCCAAGATCAAAGCGAACAAAATCAAAGCCAAGTAAAAAATCAAGATTTTGGGGATCTAAATCAAAGTTTGGATGATCTAGAGGGTAAAAAATGGGAAAAGATGATAAAAGATAAGGCTTTTAAAACTAGGCCTGTGATTTTAGGAGAGAGAAAAGGGAATGAAGATGGGATTGATTGGTAAGATAGGATTATTTTTTATTTTAGTAGCCTCGGTTTTTGGGGCTAAACTAGAAATATCAAATACAGAGATTGTTGCTGGAGAAAGGGTAGTTTTTAAGCTCAGTGCCAATGGGCAGGATGTGAAGTTTCCCCAAATTGATGATATAGATGGATTTGTGGTTTCAAAGGGTGGAGTGCAAAGGAGTTCTAGCTCTTATACTAAGATCATAAATGGAAAAATCCAAAGGGAAAATAAAAATATTTTTTCCCAAAGCTATGCCTTTTTTCCAAATAAAGATATTACTATTCCAGCTTTCATCGTCGAAGTTGATGGTAAGGAAGAATATACTAAACCTTTTAAAATAAAGATAATTTCCCAAGATCAGATGGATAAAAAAATTCCTTATAAAGTAAGCTTACATGTGGACAATCAAAATCCTTATGTGGGAGAAGTGATAAAAATTTTTCTCCAAATAAGGCTTGATGAGAGATTGGATGTGGGAGATGTTAGGCTTGGAAAGAATGATTTTGGGGATTTATTTGTAGATGATAAGCCAGTTCAAAGCGGTAAAAATGAAAATGGGTATAAGATTTTAAATATTGAATATTGGGCAAGGGCATTAAAAAAGGGCGATCTAGAAATCAAACCCTTTGAAGTTCTTTTAGGTTTTGCCCAAAGAGAGCGGGATATTTTTTCCATATTTGGGCAAAACTATGACTATAAAACCATCCGTTCAAATCCCCTTACCTTACATGTAAAAGCTCTTCCAAAGGGTGTTAGTGCTGTGGGAGATTTTAAGATAGATGCTAAGGTGGATAAAACTAGCACTAATGCAGGAAAACCCGTAAATGTGGAAGTTAGCATAAGCGGAATTGGCGGTTTAGGAGAGATTGAGAGTTTAAAAAAAGAAGTTGAAAACGCCACCATTTATGATGATAAGCCTATCCTAAAAACCCAGGTTGAAAATGGGGTTTACAAGAGCAAATGGAGCCAAAAATTAGCCTATGTTGGGACAAAGGATTTTACCATAGAACCCTTTATTTTTAAGTTTTTAGATCCAAGGACAAATAAGGTAAAAATCATACAAACAAAACCCATAAAAGTTAAGGTTCAAGGGGAGCTCAGCAAGAGCGTCGAGGTTTGGAATGCAAGTATAGAAAAGCCCCTAGAAACAAAGTTTATAGTAAAAAAAGAGGGCATAAACTGGCTATGGCTTATCTTGGCTTTTTTCCTTGGAATGGTAACAGAATTTATACTTTTTAAGATCAAACGAGCAAAACTTAAAAAAACAAAACTTTTCAAAAACCAAAGGGACATTTTACAAGAAATCTTGCATCTAAAGGGTAAAAATGAGGAGCTTGATGGATGGATAGAAAAATTGGAAAATAATATTTATGGTGGGGATAATCATAAGATTAACAAAAAAGCCATAGGGAAGATTTTGAAAAAATTATACATTTAAAAACTAAAAATAATACAAATTTAATCACATCTTAACCAATTGTTTATTTTTGTATGTTAGATTTAGGCTCAATTTTTTAAAAAAAGGAAAAAGATGAAAAAATTAGTGTTACTTTCACTTGCTGCGAGTTCTTTGCTTTTTGCGGGCGGCTCTATTGATAGTATTGATCTAAAAGACTATAAGGTGGTTGAGGGAACTTATTCTAAGGCTTATTTAAATGGAGGATTAACGATTGAGGGCGGAAACCAAGATCAAACAAGCTATACTGGGTATTTGGGTGCAAATACAAACTCACTTTATACAAGCAAGTCTTATTCTTGGAGTTTAAATGGTCTTGCAAGGGCTGATTTTAGCAGGGGAGATAAAAAGGGGGATAGTACAAAAAAGAGTTATGGTGCTAAATTGGGTACTACTTTTGATAAGTATTTGTTTGATGATGATACATTTTTTGGATATGGAAGTGCTGATCTTGGTTATAGAAAGTTAGCCATGTCTGATGATGCGGATGATCCATATTTTAAGATCGGAGCTGGTGTTGGTTATGGTAGAATGTACGATGCTACACCTTTAGCAAAATCTTTAAGGATATTAGAAGATCTTGTAAAATACAACATTGTTAAAGCTAACCTAGCCCAAGGGGTAGCTTTTGCTTTAGCTAAAGTTGTTGATATAGAAGATGAATATGAAAGCAAGTATGGTTCTGTTGATTATAAGGCATACTGGTATGAGGCTATGGAAAAAGTTCTTCAGGAAAATGGAGCTTTGATCAATGGAAGTTTGGGTGCCTTTGGAGTGGCCAGGATCACTGAAGTTCTTGATATCGAGAAGGTAGCCCAAAGATTGCACGGGTGGAAAGTAAGAGGTGGATTTGGTAAAATAATATCCAATTATGACGGGGAAAGCGAGGATGTTACTATTGATTTGGGATTTGATTATGGGCTTCCTTTAGGACTTAATACTCAGATTATCAATAGCGCTTCAATATCAAAGGTGTTAAATGATTCGGATCTAGAATTTACATTTAGCAACACACTAACTCACACTTATGAATTTTCCGATAGAATTGACTGGGAAAATAGCTGGAAATTGGATTTTGCGAAATATGATGAAGCTGATGATGTAACTACAAATACCCTATCTAGTACTTTTACTTATTATTTAGCCAATCAGTTATCTTATGATCTAACCCTTTCTGCAGGTAAAACAACCGGCATGGATGATTGGGATACAAAACTTTATACAGGCATAACATATAGACTTAAATGATAAAATTTTTTAAAGGTCTATAAAAGTTTGCCAAGGCACTGACTAAACAATAAAGTCAGTGCCGAAAATGGATAACTAGCAGAGTAAACATTTTTCCAAAATGCCATTTATCGTTGTTTGGCGTGTTTCATAATATATTATTAATCATTTTTTAGATAAAATCTGACTTATTTTGAGATTAGGAAAAATTAATGTTTAATTCTATTTTGGAAATGTTTGCAAACCCAAATATTCAGTTTTATTTGCTGGGATATTTGGTTGGTGGCATACCTTTTGGGTTTTTATTGGCGAAATATTTTGGTAAGGTAAATATACGAGAGGTTGGAAGTAGGAGCGTTGGGGGAACCAATGTTTTAAGGGCCTTGAAAGAAACAAATCCCACTTTAGCTAAAAAGTTAGCCTTTAGTACGGTTTTGCTAGATGCATCTAAGGGTTTAGCGGTTATTGCTTTAGCTTCGCTGATGGGCTTTGATGCCATTGTGCAGTGGACTATCGGAGTTTGCGCTGTTTTGGGACATTGTTTTAGCCCCTATTTGAAATTTGAAGGTGGAAAGGGTGTTGCCACGGCCGTTGGAGTTATGGTTTGGTTTTTGCCTTTGGAGGTTTTACTAGCGCTTATAGCTTGGGTTGTCTTGGGAAAAACCTTAAAAATCTCTTCGGTTTCATCCTTGGGAGCCTTAGTGGTTTTTATAATCTCAAGTTATATTTTTCATGCCAATATGCCCCAGATCCAAACCCATGCGCCGATTTTTATCATCTCATTTATCATTGTTTATAAACACATTCCAAATATAATAAGACTTTTTTCCGGACAAGAAAAGCGAGTTATATGAAGGTTTTAGTTGAGGGTTTGAGTTTTAAATGTATTATTGGGCTTTTGGACTTTGAAAGAAAGAGGGTTCAAAGGGTTATTTTAGATGTTGGTTTAGTGGTAAAGGATGATGATTTTGTTGATTATGCCAAAGTTGCCAGGCTTATAAAAAAAACCTATAAGAAGGAAAAATTTTTCAAAGTTGAGGATTCGCTTTTGCGTGTAAGTGAAGTTTTAAAGAAAAAATTTCCCCAAATTCAAAGGATAAAAATAAAAATTATCAAACCAGATATTCTTTCAAAATGCCGTGTTGGTGCGGTCTATAAAAAAAGATATTAAATTTTTTTTAAAAGTTCTTGAATTTGTGCTTAAAATATGGTACAATCACGCTTTAAATTAGAATTAAGGAAATAAGATGCGTATTTTAATAGTAGAAGATGATGTAGCTCTAAATAAAACTATATCCGATGGATTACAAGAGTTTGGTTATCAAACCGATAGTTCTGAAAATTATAAAGATGCAGAATATTATATAGGAATTAGAAACTATGACTTGATCTTGGTTGATTGGGTGTTGCCAGATGGGGATGGGGTTGATCTTATAAGCTTTATTAAGCAAAAGTCTCCTCGCACTTCGACCGTTGTGATTTCTGAAAAAGATGATAAGGTTAGCGAGATAAAAGCTCTAAAGGCTGGGGCTGATGACTACATTAAAAAGCCCTTTGATTTTGATATCCTAGTTGCGCGCCTTGAGGCAAGACTTAGGTTTGGTGGAACAAATGTTATCAAGATAGACGATCTCACAATAGACCCAGATGAGGAAAAGATTACCTACAAAGAGCAAGATATTGAACTTAAAGGAAAGCCCTTTGAGGTCTTAACCCACCTTGCACGCCATTCTGATCAGATTGTATCAAAAGAACAACTCTTAGATGCCATTTGGGAAGAGCCTGAACTTGTAACTCCAAATGTTATTGAAGTCGCCATAAATCAAATAAGACAAAAAATGGATAAGCCTTTAAATATATCCACCATAGAAACCGTTAGGCGTAGGGGATATAGATTTTGTTTTCCAAAAAAAATATAAACTTTTAAATTTTATTCCAATTAGTTTCCCTTTGTTGGGGCTAATTGGAATTTTTCTCAAATTCTTCTGACGTTTTCCCCCAAATTATGCCCATTTTTATCAAAAATCAATAAAATCAATAAAATATCATTTTTTTAAATCTTATTAAAGTTTTTTTAGTGTATAACACTACCAACGATTTAAATTGCAAGGAAGATTATGTCTTTAATGATAACCGATGAATGTATAGCTTGTGATGCATGCAGGGATGAATGCCCAAGCGAAGCCATAGAAGAATCAGATCCTATTTATATGATAGAGCCAGATGTTTGTACCGAATGTGTTGGTTTTTATGATGAGCCTTTTTGTGTTTCCGTTTGCCCAGTAGATTGTATCACTTCAGATCCAGATAATATAGAAAGTGCGGAAGAGTTGAGGTTTAAGTATCAGCAATTAGTAAGTGAACAATAGTGGCTAAACGCACATCTATAATCGATATTGGTTCAAATTCGGCTAGAATGGCTGTTTTTGAAAAAACCAGTCGTTTTGGATTTCATCTTATAAAGGAGATAAAATCCCGTGTTAGGATAGGCGAGGGGGCTTATGAAAAGGGTGGGTTTTTGCAAGAGGTTCCCATGCAAAGAGCTTATGATGCTTTGAGGGAATTTATGCAAATCTCCCAAAGTTTAAAATGTAGAAAAAATCTTTGCGTTGCAACCTCTGCTTTAAGGGATGCACCAAATGCAAGGGAATTTATCAATAAGATCAAAAAAGATTTAAACCTACATATAAAGATCATTGATGGTAAAGAGGAGGCGTATTTTGGCGGGGTCGCATCTTTAAACCTTTTAGCCCCCATCCATGAGGCAACTACCATAGACATAGGCGGAGGCTCAACCGAGTTAGCCAAGATAAAAGATGGAAGGGTTGTTGATGCAATTTCTTTAGATATAGGAACGGTTAGGCTTAAAGAGCTTTTCTATGACAATAAAAAAAGCCAAGATGAGCTTTTTGTTTATTTGAAAGATGTGGCATCTAAAATAACCAAAAGTTTTTTTTCTAAAACCATTTTTGGCATAGGCGGAACCCTTAGGGCACTTAGTTCGTCCATAATGGAAAAAGAAGATTATCCCCTGCAAACCGTTCATGGATTTAAATATGAATTTGGCGAATATGAAGATTATATAAAAGAGATTTTAAACTCTAGTGTTTTAGGTTTAAAAAAATATCCCATAAAAAAAGATAGATTTGATACCATACGCGAGGGATGTGCTATATTTTACACCATTGCCAAGCAAATGGAAGTTAAAAATGTGGTTACAAATGGGGCTGGAGTTAGGGAGGGAGTTTATCTTTGCGATTTATTGCGGGGGCAAAATCATCGCTTTCCTAAAAATTTTAATCCAAGTTTAAAAAGTTTGTTAGATCGATTTGCGACAAATCTTAAAGATAATCTTTATGTATCCAAAAAGGCTTTAGAGCTTTTTGATGTGTTAAAACCACTTCATAATATAGATGATAAATATAGGTATGAGCTTTCAATAGCGGGAAAGCTTTACAATGTTGGGCAATCGCTGAGTTTTTATCAATATCATAGCCATGGTTATCATTTTATTTTGAATAATCTCAATTTTGGCTTTACTCACAATCAAAAGATTTTAATAGCCTTACTCATCAAGTACCATGCTAAAAAATTGCCAAAATCAAGGGATTTAGCTCAGATGGAAAGGATTTTGCCAGATGTGGATGTGGTAAATTGGTTAAGTTTTATACTATCCTTTGCAAAAAGTTTAGATCTTAACCTAAGCCAACCTAGATGCAGTTTTTTTTATAGCAAAAACACCCTCCAAGTAAGATCGGAGAACAATTTCAAACTAACAAAAGAAGCGGTCAAGAAACTTGTAAAACCTGCTTCTTTTGCTATTGTTTTTCGTTAGAAAGAAGTTCCCACAGAAAATTCAAAACTAGATGTTTCGTCATTGTCAAATGGATCTATGGGTTTAGAGAAGATTAGGTTTATAGCACCAATTGGAGAAAACCATTCTATGGCAAACCCAGCTGAAGAGCGGGTATAATCATCAAAATTATCTATTCCAATCATCCCATAATCATAAAAGAAAGAACCTCTTATTTTCAATCTATCTATCAAAGGAAAGTTAAGCTCAACAGAGTTATTAAAAGAATTCTCTCCTCCGTATTCTTTTCCTTTGCTATTTTTAGGACCAATTGAGCGAGATTCAAATCCCCTAACACTATTTATGCCGCCTAGATACAATCTCTCGTTTATAGGAAGATTTCCATTATCCTTAGCAAATCTCAATCTTGACTTATACCTTAGTATTAGATCATATCCTATCAAATCCCTCAACCCATAAAATGCCTTAAATTTTGATATACTCTTGATAAATTCTTCATCGCCACCTAGTCCTGCGTATTCGAAGGATGTGGATGCTATGACACCTCTTCTAGGAAGATAATAATCATCTGTGTTGTTAAACACTATGGATGGTCTTAGGGCGCTTTTTATGCTTTTGCCATTTCTGTATCCTGCATCGATCATGCTTTGGGATAAATTTGAAAGTTTTGTCTCACTTAATGTATATGCCAAAGAAGCATGAACGTAGTTTCCAAATCTTCTTCCTGCTGTTATGGTTCCACCCTTAACAACTTCATCGTAGGATGATTGTTTATTGTCTTTTGCATAAAGGCTTATACCAAGGCTATAAACAGAATCAAAAATCCTAGGATTTGTTAATCCTATACTTCCATAAATTTCATCATCTGATTTTCTTAGATCTATATTTCCATGTAAGCCAGTTCCAAATATATTTTTATCAGACATGCCCACATCAAATACAAATCCCTGAGCCGAACCATATCCTATTCCTCCCCTTATAGATCCAGTCCTAGCCTCTTTCACATTTACGATAATATCTACTTCATCTTTACTAACTCTTTTTTCCTTCATGGAAACATCGCTAAAGTATCCACTTCTTTTTAATAATCCCACAGATTGTCCTAGTTTGGTTCTATTGTAAAATTCCCCAGTGCCTAATTGAATCTCTCGTCTTACTACGCTATCGGCGGTTCTTCTATTTCCCCCTATGACTATATTTCTTATCTTTACCTTGTCTCCTGGCAAGATAGTATAGGCTATATCAACTTGATTTTGTTCTTTATCTTGCTTTACATTAGGATATACTTTAACAAAGGCGTAGCCTAGATCTGCGATTTTTGTTTCGATATTTTTGATGTCTTTTCTTAACTTTTTAACATTGAAAGTATCACCCTTTTCCAATTCCAAGTCATCGGCTAATTCTTCATTTTTTATTTCTTTATTTACCTCATTGTTCTCAGAATACACTCCTATGGAACTTATGGTATATTTTTCACCCTCTTTAATGTGATAGTTTATGCTTGCATCGTAATTATCATTGTATAGTTTTAGGTAAGGATTGCTAACTTGTACATCCATATATCCTCTGCTTAGGTACTCATCCTTTATCCTATCCGCATCTGATGGAAGAGCGGGCAGGGCTAGTTTACCATCGTGAAAACCCCACATCCAACCCAAGGCTTCTCTTTCTTTATTTGCTATAAAATCCTCAACATCATCATAATCTAGATTTTTAGCCCCAGAGAGCTTTACATCCCTAATGATTACTTGCTCACCCCTATTTATCTTCAATAAAACTTTCAAGCTTGATATTTCTTTTAGGGGTTCAAGCTCTTCTTCTACTAGGGTATCAAAGTATCCTTTTGCTTCAAAGTATTCTATTATTCTTTTCTTAGCTAATTCCATAGAAGGCTTATCATAGACCATTCCTTTTTTTAAGCCTATGATGGATTTTAGATTTTTTTCATCATCGTTTCCTACTCCATCTAATTCCACAAGGGCGATGGTAGGCTTTTCTTGTACATTTATAATTATATGACCATCTTCTTCTTCTATCCATACATCTTCAAAGTATCCTTGGGCAAATAGTTTTTTAACAGCCCTATCACCCTTAGAATAGGTAAAGCTATCCCCAATTTGTAGGCCAGATATTTCCTTTGCCATTTGTTTGGATAGGTGAATCAAACCTTTAAATTCAATGGATTTTATCTCCATGGCAACTAAGCCCGATAAAAACATTACAAAAAGTACAATTTTTTTCATCTTTGCAGTCCTAAGTAAAAATTTTATTTAAAAAAAGATATAATACCATTTTTAATTGTAAAATTAGATAAATTTTTACATAAAAAGGATAAAAAAATGAAAATTGGTATCGTTGGACTTGGTTTAATGGGTGGTTCTTTGGGATTAGCTCTAAAACACACAAAACTTGTTTCAAGTATTTGTGGATATGATTATAACCTTACCCATTGCAAGGAAGCGCTTGAATTAGGTCTTGTAAGCGAGATTGTATCCTTTGAAGAAATCAAACAATGCGATGTCATAGTTTTAGCCATTCCGGTTGAGGGTATCATAAAAGCTTTAAAAAGTTTAGAAGATGTGGATCAAAACACTACCATTATAGATCTAGGAAGCACAAAAGAGCAGATTATAAATTCAGTTCCCAAAAAAATAAGAAAAAATTTCGTCGCAGGACATCCCATGGCTGGAACCGAAAAGTTTGGTCCCAAAGCTGCCATAGAAGGACTCTACGATAATGCTGTTATGGTTTTTTGTAACTTGGAAAGTTCGGGCGATCTTCACAAACAGCGGGCGATCCAGCTTTTTTCCCACATAGGAATGAAGGTATTTTTTATGGATGCTACAAACCATGATCGCCATGCCTCTTTCATATCCCACTTGCCCCATGCCCTAAGTTACGCCCTAGCAAGAAGTGTTATGAACCAAGAAGATCCCAAAAGCATTTTAATACTAGCTGGAGGTGGATTTGAGGATATGAGTAGAATTGCAAAAAGTTCACCTAGGATGTGGAGTGATATTTTCAAACAAAATAAGAATAATCTTTTAAAATCCATAGATGTTTTTCAAGAAGAATTAGAATATTCAAAAAAGCTTATAAAAGATGAAAAATGGGATGAATTATCCTCTTGGATGCATGAGGCGACTAAGCTTCATAATATTTTGTAAATGAAAAACATGTTAATATCCCAAATATAAAAAGGAAGCTTATGAAATTAGATTGTAAAAATTTAGATTGTCCAAAACCAGTTATACAAACCAAAAAAGCCCTTGAAAATTTGGGGCAAGAGGGTATCTTGGAAGTTTTAGTGAACTCTCATGCATCTAAAGAAAATGTAATACGTTTTGCAAAAAGTCAAGGTTGCAATGTAGATGTTAAGGAAAATGGCGATGAGAGTATTTTGCTTATAACAAAAGGTTTTATGTGTGAGCCTAATTTTTCAGATAAAAAAACTTTGTTTTTAAAAAGTGACAAGATTGGCGAGGGGGAGTTAGGATCTAGGTTGATGTTAGGTTTTTTATCCACCTTGCTTGAGATGGAAAGTTTGCCTGAGAAAATAATTTGTGTAAATGAGGCTGTAAGGCTTACATGCGAAAATGAAGAGAGTATAAAAGTGCTTGAAAAACTTGTTTTAAAGGGTATTAAACTTTATTCATGTGGGGCTTGTTTGGAGTATTTTGGATTTAGTTTGCAAGTTGGCGAGATTGGCGATGCCTATTTGGTTGTCCAAAGCCTACTTGATAGCAAGGGAGCGATAAGTTTGTGATGGAAAAAGATATAAGACTCACACAATTTGTAAAATCTTCAGGTTGAGCTGCCAAATTGGCTCCGTTGGAGCTATCACAAAGCATTGGCTCTTTACATGAAGAAAATGAAAATGTTTTAGTTGGCATTAAAAGCAGTGATGATGGAAGTGTTTATAGGTTAAATTCCCAACAAGCTTTAGTGCAAAGTGTGGATTTTATAACTCCCGTTGTGGATGATCCTTTCATATACGGACAAATAGCCGCCACAAATTCCCTAAGCGACATATACGCCATGGGAGCAGAACCCATCAATGCTCTAAATCTAGTTGGATACGATAGTTGCAACTTAAATAAAGAAATCCTAAACGAAATCTTACAAGGTGGAGCCTCAAAAGCAAAAGAAAGCGGAGCCTCCATCATAGGCGGACATACCATAGAAACCCCAGAAATGTACTACGGACTAAGCGTAACGGGTCTTATAAATCCAAATAAAATCTGGCGAAATAATACCCCCAATATAGGAGATATCCTAATCCTTACAAAACCCATAGGTTCAGGTGTTCTCTCAACCGCAATCAAAGCAGATCTAGCATCTAAAGAAGACATAAAAGAAGTTAGCTCTTACATGAGTAGGTTAAATAAATATGCCAAAGAAGTTTTAGATGATTTTAAGGTAAGTGCATGTACAGATATAACAGGTTTTGGCTTACTAGGCCATGCTCTAGAGATGACAAATGAAAAGGTAAGCTTAGAGTTTTTTAGCCACGAAATTCCTTACTTATCCTCAGCCACATCCCTATCAAACATGGGAATAATCCCAGAGGGAAGCTACAAAAATAAACAATTTGTAATCCCACATCTAAAATACAATAAAGATCTAAACATACTACTTTGCGATGCCCAAACTTCAGGCGGTTTGCTGGTAGCAGTGGACGAAAAACAAGCCCAAAAAGCATTAAAGCAAATCCGAGAAAATGGAGATGAGAGGGCTGAGATTGTAGGACAGGCTATAAAAAGAAAAGAAAAAGCTATAAGTCTTATTTAAAGGTTTTTGTATATAACTGTAGATACACCAATATACAAAGGTTGACGATGCCAAAAAAAGCCATAAATATTCGCCTAGATGAAGCTCTTTTGGGTGAGCTTGATAATTACGCTAAAGAGCTTGATAGAACTAGAACCTATATCATACAAAAAGCTGTAAGTAGCTACTTTGATACCCTAGATGAAATGATTAGCGATAAAAGAATAGATGAGGTTAAAAGTGGACAAGCCCCAATAATATCCCTTGAAGATGTTTTAAAAGAAGCTAACGTAAATGTATAAAATAGTATTTTCAGCCCACTCTCAAAGGGAATTTTTAGGTTTAGATAAAACAGCTCAAGAACTAATCGCTATTAAATTAAGCGATCTAAAACAGGGCGTATTTACAAATGATAAAGCATTAAAAGGAAAGCATAAGGGAAAATTTAGAAAAAGAGCTGGAAGTTATAGGATAATATATCTGAAAGAGAACAATATTCTGCTTATAACATTAGTTCGAATAGACCACAGAAAAGAAATATATTAGTTGGCGAGAAGGTGGAGGAATCGAACCTCCCGCGAAATAGTCAACTACCCCGCCAACGGGTTTGAAGCCCGAGATGCTCACCAGAGTCATAAACCCTCCGTTTTCAAGAGTGCAATTATAACACAAAAAGTTTAAACTAAAATAGTAAGTGCCAAAAACAGATAGCTAGTAGGGTAAGCATTTTTATAAAATGCCATTTATTTTTATGTTATTTGATGAGTGTTGGCTGATGGAGGTTTTTTATCTTGAAGCTTTTCCTATGAATTGGGCAGTATCCAAATTCTTTTATTTTTTCTACATGTAATTTTGTACCATAGCCTTTGTGATTTTTAAACCCATATTGGGGGTAGAGTTTATCTGCCTCAACTATCAGCCTATCGCGAGTTACCTTTGCTAGGATACTAGCTCCACTAACTTCGGGAACTTTCGCATCGGCTTTTATGAGGGTTTTGACCCCGTTTATGCCAAAATTTGTATTTCCATCCATTAAAATTTCGCAATTTTTAAAATGGTTTTTGATCTGGTCTATGGCAATCTTTAAGCACCAACTTAAACCCTTTTCATCCACTCTCGCGCTTGAAAATTTTACTATTTTATATTTGCTTTTTTTGATAAGAATTCCATATAGTTGCTCACGCTTTTTTGCAGTTAGCTTTTTAGAATCAGTCAATCCCTCAATTTTTTCATCCAAAACACACCCAGCCACCACTAGATGCCCAGCTAAACATCCTCGTCCTGCCTCGTCTATTCCACATAACATTTTTTTCCTTTTGGCAATTTTAGCGAAAGTGAGTTTAAAAATAAGTTTATATGTTTGTGAAATATATTAAAATAATCACAAGCCCAAAGCCCAATCCCAAAAGCTTAGGATTTCGCATTTTATGCCTTCTTTTTGGTCTTTTCCGGTGCTATTTAGGGTTATGATGTATAGATCTTTTATGTTTAGTTTTTTTAGGGTTGGTAAGAGTTTTTGGAAGCGTCCTAGTATTAGGCTTAGGGTTAAGAAGGGGATGGCGATGATGGCTTGGTTTTTCTTTGGTAGGTAGAAATGGATTTGGTTGGTGTAGAAAATTTCTTTTTCATTTAGTTGGCAAAATATCATATTTTCAAATCGTTTTACGAAATCTTTTTTATGGGTTATGGCATTTTTTAGGGAGAAATTGTTTAGGTAGATTTTTTTGGGTGATCTTGGGGAATTAAATTTTTCCACAAAGTTTATTAGTCCCATCTCTTCAAGCTCTTTTGCCTTTTGGTAAAGTTTGTCTTTGGAGATTTTTATTTTGGGTTTTAGTTCATTGTATGCCTTGAAAAGTGAATATGGGATCGCTTGGTTTGTTGCTAGGGTTAAAAAGAGATTTTGGCTTATGGGATCTGGTAGGCTTAGTTTTATTGCCTCTTGCATGTAGGTTTTATTTTCGTATTTGCTTAGCATGGCGGATTTTGGGTAAGTTCCTGAATTTGAATATAGGCTAAATATATGTTGGGTATTAAAATTGCGCTGTTGGTAAGCGATAAACTCCTCAAAATAAAGTCCTTTTACATGCAAAGTGTGAAAATCTTTTAGATGCAAGGTTAAATTGTGTGATGAAAGTATGATATTTTTAACTTTAGGCAAGGGAAAATCTTTGTTATAATTTTCTATGACTAGATATGAAATATCTTTGATTTTTATAAATTTATTTAGTTTTTGGATCTGAATTTCTCCAAGTCTCATATCATCTAGATCTAAATACAAATAATTTTTTTCATCCAAAGAAGATAAAAAATCTATGATAATGGATGTAATCCCACATTTTGGCATGCCCAAAATCAAAGTTTTAGAGCTTTTTATCTGATAATTTCTTGGATGAAAATAAGATTGACTTGGCGGTTTTTCATACAAATATTCTAATAGTTCCATTCGGAGATAGTACTATTTTCCTTATTAAAAGGAAATAAAATCTATAAATTTATCTCAAAACCACCATTATACTTGACTTTGCTTGGGCATTTGAGTATAATCTCAGTCCTTTTTAAGTCGATGAAACAAGCGACAAGTTCTTTTTAAAGGTAGTTAAATGGAGAAAATTCGACTAAAGCTTAAAGCTTATGATCACCGAGTTTTAGATAGATCAGTTGCAGCCATAGTAGAAGCTGTCAAGAGAACTGGTGCCGAAATAAAGGGGCCCGTTCCAATGCCTACAAAAATCAAACGCTACACAGTGCTAAAATCACCTCACGTGAACAAAGATTCAAGGGAACAATTTGAAATGCGTATTCATGCAAGAATGATTGACATTGTTTCGGCAACTTCTGACACAGTTGATTCACTCATGAAGCTAGATCTAGCCCCTGAAGTGAATGTTGAAGTTAGAGCGATGGGCAAATAGGTTAATAGGTTAGGTAAGGAAAAAATATGGAATATATTGTAGAAAAAATCGGAATGAGCCGAACAATCAACGTACCTAGCATTCCTGTAACTTTACTAAAAGTTGTAGAGGCTAAAGTGTGTGAGATAGGCAAAGATAAGAAAGCTATTGTTGCATATGCTAGAGGCAAAAAAAGTAACAAATCAATAGCTGGACAACAAAAAAAATATAACCTTTCTGCTGAATTTAACAGATTTGTAACATTGCATGTGAGCAATGAAGAGGTAGGAAATTTGGACGTAGCACCTTTGAGTGATGCGAAAGAATTGAAAGTTTCTCTAAATTCAAAGGGTAGAGGTTTTACAGGCGTTGTAAAAAGATATGGATTTGCAGGAGGCCCTGCTAGTCATGGTAGTAGATTTCATAGACGCATAGGTTCCATCGGAAACTGCGAATGGCCCGGACGCGTTCAGCCTGGACAAAAAATGGCAGGACAGCATGGGAATGTTAAAGTAAGCGTTAAAAATCAAGTTGTTTCATTTGATGTGGAGCAAGGTGTATTGGCAGTTAAAGGCTCAGTTCCTGGAGCAAATGGTTCAATTGGGCGTATAAGGATAGTAAAATGACTCATGCAATAGTATTAAATGATAAATTTAAAAAAAGTGGAGAGGTTGAGTTACCATCTTCTTACGAGAAAGTAAACTCACATAACCTTTATCTTTATGTAAAATCATACCTTGCATCAATACGTGCTAACACAGCTACCACAAAAACAAGAAGTGAAGTTAAGGGTGGCGGGAAAAAACCATGGAATCAAAAAGGACGTGGTGGAGCAAGAGCTGGTAGTAGAACTAACCCTATATGGGTAGGTGGTGGTGTTGCTTTTGGACCAAAAAACAACAGAAATTACAATCAAAAAATAAATAAAAAACAAAAGCGTTTAGCTTTGGAATTTGCTTTAAATGAAAAGGCAAAGAATGAAAGTTTATTTGTAGTTGATAGTTTGGTCGTAGAAAGTGGTAAAACTAAAGATGCTGCTAAAATCATAAAAGATCTAGGTGTAAGAGATGCCTTAATAGTAAAAGAATTGCTTGATGAGAAAACATTTTTAGCTTTTAGAAATGTAAAAAATTGCTATGTGGTTGAGTCAAATGAATTAAATGCTTATTTAGCAAGTGCATTTTACTCTGTAATCATCGAAAAATCAGCATTCGAAAATATAATAAAAGAGGACTAAAAATGGCAGATATAACAGATATCAAATCAATCCTCTATACTGAGAAAACTTTAGGAATTCAAGAGGATGGCGTAGTTGTACAAAAAATGGCTTGAAAGCTGTTTTGAAAGAGTATTTTGGCGTTGCTCCATTAAAAGTAAATTCACTTAGAATGGAAGGAAAAGTTAAAAGATTTCGTGGACAATTAGGACAAAGACCAAGTTTTAAAAAGTTCTACGTTAAGTTGCCTGAAGGCACACAATTAGAAAATTTGGAGGCATAAAATGGCTATAAAAACATATAAACCTTATACCCCAAGCCGTCGTTACGTTACAGGGTTAAGTTCAGACGATATAACAGCAAAGCCAAGCGTTCCAAGTTTGCTTAAAAAACTTCCAGCTACTGCAGGACGTAACAATAATGGTCGTATAACTTCACGCCACAAACAAGCGGGTGCGAAAAAACTTTATAGAATTATAGATTTTAAAAGAAGAAAATTTGACATCCCAGGCAAGGTTGAAGCTATCGAATACGATCCATACAGAAACTGCCGTATTGCGTTGATTTGCTACAAAGATGGAGAAAAGAGATATATTTTACAGCCATCTGGATTAAAAGTTGGTGATGAGGTTAGTGCAGCTGAAGCTGGTCTTGATATAAAGCCTGGAAACGCCATGAAGCTTAAAAATATCCCAGTTGGTACAATCTTACACAACGTGGAACTAAAGCCTGGAAAAGGTGGACAAATAGCACGTTCAGCTGGCGGATATGTTCAGTTAATGGGTAGAGAAGAAAAGTATGTAATACTAAGACTTCCTAGTGGAGAAATGAGACAGGTCTTAGGTGAGTGTATGGCAACTGTTGGCGTAATCGGCAATGAAGATTGGGCTAATGTTGTTATAGGTAAAGCTGGTAGAAATCGCCATCGTGGTATTCGACCTCAAACAAGAGG
>PDPI01000021.1 GCA_002746565.1 Pseudomonadota bacterium
GGCGCGCCATTTTAACAGATGCGCTCATAGCTCAGCTGGATAGAGCAACGGCCTTCTAAGCCGTAGGTCAGAGGTTCGAATCCTCTTGGGCGTACCATTCTGATAGCCGAGTACAGAAAACGGAAAGCGGAAGTTTCGGTTATTACTTTATTATGCGGACGTGGTGAAATTGGCAGACACGCTAGACTTAGGATCTAGTGCCTCACGGCGTGGAGGTTCAAGTCCTCTCGTCCGCACCATCTTTTGTCTAAAGCTACATATAAATTTTTAATTTCAAATTGTTTCACAAAACTTTCACATTTTTTATGTTAAAATATCCGTTGCATCTAGAAAAGGGTGGGTTTTAGTGTGATTTTTTTAACTAGATCATCAAAGGAGTTTATATGAGAGTTTTTGTTTTGCTTTTGTTTGTATTTAGTCTTTTGTTTGCAAAGGTTGATTATTCGCAGATGAGTAATGAAGAACTTATAGCTTTGATTGGGTATGTGTCAAAGGATAAGCAGAGGGATTTTCAAAGGGAGTTAGATAAGAGGATTCCAAACTTTACAAAGGAAGAACAAGAAAAATTTTTACGCAACAAACAAAGTAAAAAAGAGAACAAAAATTAATGCCAAAGATACTTTTGCTTGAAGATGATGTAACCCTAAATGAAACTATAAAAGAATTTTTGGAAGATAATTCTTACGAGGTTGTTTGTGTTTATGATGGGGAGGAAGCTCAAGATAAACTTTATGAGGAAAATGTTGATCTTATGCTTTTGGATGTGAATGTACCCCATATAAATGGATTTAAGCTACTAAGACAAGAAAGGGATAGGGGTAGTAAGGTTCCAGCTATCTTTATAACGTCTATGGATAGTGTTGATGATGTGGAAAAGGGATTTTTGAGTGGGGGGAATGATTATATAAGAAAACCTTTTTCATTGAAAGAACTTCTTTTGAGGATAGAAAATCTTATCAAACAAAAACTTAAAGATGTTTATGAGATAAGTGAGCATATAAGATTTGATAAAACCCAAAATACCCTATATGTAAACTCTGATAAATTTATATTACAAAACAAAGAATCCTTGCTTTTAAAGCTTTTTTGTGAACAAAAAGGTAAAATAGTTCCCCATTCTCTCATCCTAGATACCCTTTGGAAATATGATGAGATGCCAAGCGATGGGGCACTTAGAACTTATATAAAAAATTTGCGAAAACATTTGGGAAAGAAAAGCATTGTTAGTTTCAAAAAGCTCGGATACAAATTTACTCCATAGCGAAAAGAAAACCCTTAGGGGCTTTTTATTTTTATATGGTTTTTTATTTATAGCCATTTTTTTGTTACTTGGTATTGGGTATTTTCAGATGCAAAAAAGCCTAATGCTAGATGAACTTAGACCAAGACTAAATGATCTTGCAAACAAACAAATCAAAAATCTCAAAAACTTACACATCAATATCGATAAAAGAAAGATTTATCCAAGGAGTGACGAATTTAAATCAGGTATTTTTGATATGAGCAAAAGGAAGATTTTCTCACTTTTATCCCATGAACCTAGACTTGATGATATTATCTATAAGCAAAATGGAAGCATATTTTATGTAAAGGAGCTTCAGGCGTATTACCTTGGTGCAAAGTATCTTGTCTTAGAGATAGAGGACGATAAAAAGTGGCTTTATGGGATTTATTATACTTTTTTGTTTCTTGGCATTCCCCTTGCGGTTTTATTTTTGGTTTTTGGTTATTTTTTACTGAGGTTGTTTTTAGCTCCCATGAGAGAAGCTTTGGCGCTTTTGGATAGATTTATAAAAGATACTACCCATGAATTAAATACGCCCATATCTGCAATTTTATCAAATATAGAAATGATAGATGAAAAAAATTTGGATGAAAAAAATAAAACAAAACTCAAACGCATTAATATAGGTGCAAAAACCGTTTCAAATTTATACCAGGATTTGGTTTATCTGACCCTAGGGCATAAGGTTGCATCTAAGGATGAGCTTATTGGTTTAAAAGATTTGCTTGAAGAGAGGTTAGAATACTTTAGCATGTCCATGTCTGGGAAAAATATTTCACTAACAAAAAAGCTAACAGATTCGGTTTTGTTAGCTGATAAAAATAAGATCAGCAAACTTATAGATAACCTAATATCAAATGCCATCAAATACAATAGAAAAAATGGCTCCTTGCATGTAAATTTAAGCAAAAATACCCTTACGATCTGCAATGAGGGTAAAACCATGCCAAAAGAAAAAATAGCCACCTTGTTTGAACGCTACCAAAGGGGAAATGAAGAAGTTGGAGGTTTTGGCATAGGGCTTCATATAGTTGCTATGGTGGCAAAGGAATATAAGATAAAAATAAAAGTTTTTGAAAATAAAAAAGAGGGTACATGCGTAAGATTATCTTGGTAGTTTTATTTTTGCAATTGAACTTATTTGCAAATATTTATGAGCAAAATTGTGTCAAATGTCATAAAAAGATGCAAGTTGGAATTGATAAATTTTTTTATAGGTATTTGCTTATTTTTAGCTCAGAAGAAAATGTCAAAAAAGAATTAAAATCCTACCTTGCAAATCCAAGCAAGGAAAAAACTTTGTTTGCTGATGATTTGATGTTAAGGTATGGTATAAAGAAAAAATCAAGTTTAACAAAGGAGCAGCTAAGCAAAGCTGTGGATATTTACTGGGGAAAATATAATCTTTTTGATAAATTAAAATAATTTCACTTTTAACTCACATTTTAACAATACTATTATCAAAATTGAGCCATTTTATGTCTAATATAGGATATGTTGGATATAATAATGATTGAAATTTATTTTAAGGAGAAGTTATGAAGAAATTTTTACTACTAGCCCTAATGGGTGCAACAACCTGTATTTTGGCATCTGATGGTGCCACGATCTATAAAAAATGCCAAGTTTGTCATGGTCAAAAGGCTGAAAAGAAGTATATGAACAAGGTTCCAGCGCTTTCAACCCTAAAGGCTGATTATATAGTACAAGCTTTGGAAGGCTATAAGGCAGGAACAAATAATAAGTATAAAACTGGAATGCTTATGAAAGGTCAAGTTGCGGCATTGTCAAAGGATGACATGAAAAATGTTGCTGATCATATAGTTAAGACTTTTGGTAAAAAGTAGTTAAGTTTAGGGGCTAGATAGCCCCTTTTTGATTTACATTCCGCCTTGTGTTTTCATTCTTTTTTCTATTTGATGTCCTATGACTGATAAGATAAAAGTTATACTAAAGTACATAAGCGCTATGATAATCCACGTTTCAAAGGGAGCAAAGGTATTTGCTACCACTTCACGTCCTGCTTTTGTTAGATCAGTAATTGATATAACAGAAACCAAAGAAGAATCTTTAACTAGGGCTATCATTTCGCCCACTAGGGTTGGTAAGGCTCTTTTGAAAGCTTGGGGTAAAACTACTATTTGCATAGTTTGAAAATAATTCATTCCCACTGATTTAGCTGCTTCTGTTTGACCTTTGTCTATGGATTGTATGGCTCCGCGAAGTACTTCTGCTATGTAGCCACCAAAGAAAATGCCCAAACTCAAAACCCCAGCTAGAAATCTATCTAAACTAAAAATGGTTGCAATTATAAAATAAAATATAAAAATTTGCACCAAAAGCGGAGTCCCTCGTATCACCGAGACATAAACCGTTCCTATGTCATTTAAAAAAGTATAGCTAGACATTCTCATGAAAGCTATTATCATACCGATCAAAAGCGCTAAGATAGCGGATAGGCCGGAGATTTTTAAAGTGATTATAAGACCATTTATGAAAGGTCCAGTGGCAAGGGATGAGGTTTGAGCTATGGTATCTCCCTCAAATACTTGTTCGTCCGATTCTATTTGTATCTTGTAATCTTTTGGAATTTTGATAGATTCGCTATCTTCAAGTCCTTCTATGGTAACCTTGCCATTGACAATCCTAATAGTTCCATCAAAAGGGGCATCTATGGTTGTAATTTTATCATAAACAAAATACTTGCTAACCCCTGTCCATTTCCAAACATAGTTCATATTTGAAGCAGCAAGGAAAAAATTTACGCCCAATATTACAAAAAATAAAAGGGCAATACCATGCCCTACATTTTTATTTTTAAGTATGTTTTTATGCCCTCTTGCCATGATCTATTTCACTCTCTTTAACCAAGATGAGTCTTTAAACCATTTTTTATAAAGTGTCTCATGTCTTCCATCGCCTTTTATTTGGAAAAGGAAATTGTTTAGCCAATTCATAAAGTCTGGATCACCCTTTCTTATGGCAAATCCCAATGGCTCATAACTTAAGTCATCTTCAAAGTGGATTACGCCAGAACCACCTTTTTGTGCCATAAATAGCATATTGTAAGGTTTATCATATATAAAGGCATCTGCATTTCCATTTAATACCTCTTGGGCTGCATCTGCTTCAGTGTCAAAGGTTTTAATCTTTGCCTTTTTAAACATCTTTCTTGTAACAATTTCTCCTGTAACACCTAGTTTTGTAACAACTGTGTATTTTTCATCATCTAGATCCTTCCAAGTTTTTCCCTTATGTTTGCTAGCAACTATCATGGTTTGTCCAACTGTTATGTAAGGGTTTGAGAAATTGATTTTTAAATTTCTCTCTTGTGTAATTGTTATACCTGAGACAATCATATCATATTTTCCAGCCATCAATCCACCGATGATTCCATCCCATGCGGTTGGAACAAGCTTCAATTTTACGCCCATACTCTTTGCCATAAGTCTTACCATGTCCACATCAAAACCTATGATTTTTCCCTTTTTATCTTTCATTTCAAAGGGCATGTAGCCAGGTTCCATTCCAATTCTAAGTTCACCTCTTTGGAGGATTTTATTTAATGTGGAATTTTTCCACAAATTTATATCATCAGCCTGCAAGCCGATACCTAAAAATAGCATTACTGCGATTAAAATCTTTTTCATTTTTTCTCCTTAAATTTAAGATTTATTTTTAATGTACTAAAACTTCTTGTAAAAATTGTTTTGCCCTATCGGTTTTTGGGTTTGAGAAAAATTCCTCAGGAGTTCCTTCCTCAACTATTTGTCCCTCATCCATGAAAACAACCCTATTGCTAACCTCTTTGGCAAAACCCATCTCGTGGGTAACGCAAACTATGGTAAAATTTTCCTTTGCTAATTCTCTCATAAGATCTAAAACCCCGCCTATCATTTCAGGATCTAACGCTGAGGTTGGCTCATCAAAAAGTATAATTTTTGGCTTCATGGCTAGTGTTCTAGCTATTGCCACGCGCTGTTTTTGACCGCCACTTAATTCATTTGGATAACCCTCAGCCTTATGGGCTAGTCCCACATGCTCAAGAAGACGTAAACTTTCCTCATTTGCGTCATGTTTTGAGATGCCTTTTACCTTCATTTGTGCTATGGAAATATTTTCAAGTATGGTTAAATGGGGAAAAAGATTAAAGTGTTGAAAAACCATTCCCGTTTCTGCCCTAAGTTGATTTAGGTTGGTTTTTTTAGCATAAATATTTTGTCCATCCAACAATATATCTCCCTCATCAATCTCTTCGAGTCGATTAATGCATCTAATAAGAGTTGATTTTCCACTTCCACTAGGTCCGCATACTACTACTATCTCCCCTTTTTTGACGGAAAAATTAACATCTTTTAATGCTTGAAAATCTCCAAAATATTTTTGAATATTATTCATTTGGATTATATCCATAAAAAAGCCTTTATTTTTTTAAGTGGGCTTATAATAGCAAAAAAAATCTAAAAATTAAAAATTAATTGATAAATTTAGAAAAAAATCCGCTACAATACACTTATTGAAACACTATTTTAGTAAAGGCTTATATGAAATCAAGATTAAAGCAGTATGGAGCAGACCTATCCTTAGTAGCAGTGGCTATGGCTTGGGGACTAACTTTTTTGCCTGTGCAAAAAACCATAGATGAGAGTCCAGTTTTTCTTTTTTTGTTTTATAGGTTTATCTTATCTACTCTTATTATCGGTGTTTTTTCTTTTAAGCATTTTAAAAGCATTGACAAAAATTCTCTCCTTGGCGGTTTAATTCTTGGTACCTTTTTATTTTTAGGCTTTGGATTTCAAACTTTTGGACTAAAATATACCTATTCATCCACAGTTGCTTTCATAACAGGGCTAAATGTGGTTATAGTACCCTTATTTGCCTATTTGATATTTAGACAATTTCCATCTAGGTATTCAAATCTTGGAGCCATCATAGCTTCAGTTGGTTTGTATTTTTTAAGCTCAAGTGAACTTGGTTTTGGTTTGGGAGAACTTCTTAGCCTAGTTTGTGCCATCATGTTCGCCGCACAAATTGCTTTTACGGATTTTTATGCTAAAAGAAGCAATGTATTTTTGCTAGTATTTTTTCAGCTACTAGCCGTTAGCGTTTTAAGTTTCATTTTTGCTTTACTTTATGATAAAAAAATTATATTAGATCATTACAGCGATACTTTTATTTACACTATCTTCATAACTTCCATTTTTGCAACGGTTTTTGCGTTTTTTGTGCAAACTTTCATGCAAAGATTTACAAGTCCCACAAAAACTGCTATAATCTTCACACTTGAGCCTGTGAGTGCAGGATTTGCAGGATATTTTTATGCAAATGAGATCTTAACCAAGATGCAGTTTTTTGGTGCTTGTCTTATAATCTTTGGAGTTTTATTCGCTGAGATTGGCTCCATTTTGCATGGAAAAATAAAGGAAAAAAATGCTAAAAGATAAAGAAAATAATGATAAAAAAATAGTAGTTTTGATAGATGCGGACAATGCCCAAAAATCAAAACTTTCCCTCATACTTTCTGAACTTTCATCATACGGAAGAGTGATAGTAAAAAGAGCTTATGGGGATTGGTCGGATGTGAGATTTAAAAATTGGTCAAATACCTTAAACGAATTAGTTATTAAACCCCAACACCAATTTGCCTACACCACAGGAAAAAATGCAACAGATATTTCCATGATAATAGATGCCATGGATTTGCTCTATTCCAAACGTTTTGACGCCTTCGCAATAGTTTCAAGCGATAGCGATTTTACCGCCCTTGCCTCGAGGCTTAAAGAAAGTGAGATCTATGTTTTTGGCTTTGGAGAGAGAAAAACACCCCTTGCCTTTAGAAACGCCTGCGACAACTTTATTTTCACAGAAAATCTAAAAACCGAAGATGAATTAAAAGAAGAAATGCAAAAGCAAGAATACGATCTATTAGCCAAAGAAGCCGTCAAAATCCTATACGAAGTTTGGCAAAAACATAGCGACGATGAGGGCTGGATAAATGCAGCCGTTACAGGACAAATGGTAAAAAGATTATACCCAGATTTTGATCCAAGAACCTATGGAGCTAAGAAGATAGGGGAACTAATAGAAAACCTAAAAGCCTATTTTATCATCACTAAAAGCCCCACAGGAAAGGGAACTACTACAATTATAAATTTCCAACCAAACAGAAAGGCTAAAAATTTTATAAAAAAACAATCGATAGTATAGTAAATATAAACACAATAGTATTTATACAAAGGTATAAGATAGGTTGAGATAGACCTGGTGAAAAAGAAATGGAGAGTAAAAAATATGAACGATTTTAAAATTATAGGAATTTCAATTGAAACGACAAACGAGTCAATGGCTGATATTGAAACTCTTTGGGGAAAATTTTGGGGAGAAAACATTGCTGACAAAATACCCAACAAAGAAAGTGACGAATTTTATGCAGTTTAT
>PDPI01000011.1 GCA_002746565.1 Pseudomonadota bacterium
TAGAAGACTATGAAGAGCTTTATAAAGATTATCCACAAAATAAAATTACAAAAGAAACAAATAGAAATAAATATCTAGAAGAAAAAATAAATACTTTTATAAATAATATTAATTTTTTTAATTCTTATGAAGCATATTTTAATTATTTTAAAAATATTGATGAAAAAAACTTTACTAATAGATACATAAAAGATTTCATACAAGATTTCAATATTAACTTTGAAGAAACTGTAAATGCTAATTGTGAATATTTATTAACGTTATTATTTTTTTCTTTAAGTTTAAATGTAGAGGAAAAACAAAAAATTATAGAATCAATACCAACTTTATCACAGCTTCAATATGATGAATTAATAAAAGCTTTTAAAGAAGAAGCTATAAAATTTAGAGAGCTTGAAAAAAAAGAGCCTGAAGATATCAAAAATCTATTACTTTATCAACGAGAAAATTTATTTAATCTTCTTTTAAATTTATATCACAAAAGATTAAAGGAAACAAATGACTAATGAAACTAATAAAATGATTTTACTAGAACAGTATAAGTTATATGCTTCAAGTGCTGATGATATGACTAAAAGAAGAACTGAGATGAATAAAATGTACTTAGCTATGATTTTAGCTCTTTTTACAGTAGGAACATTTTTAGGTTCAAAAGAAATTTTAGATAAATTTGATGCATATACTATGCTGGTACTACTATCCTTAATAGGAATTGCTTTAAGCATTACTTGGTATGTAAATATCGATTCTTACAAGAGATTAAATAAAGCAAAATTTAATGTTATTCATAAAATGGAAGAAGAATTATCCTTCATGTGCTTTAAGGAAGAATATATTCTTCTCAAATCACAACATACTAACAAAAAGAAATACAAAAACTTAACTAAAGTAGAAAAATATTTACCTATTTTTTTCGGTATTATATTTTTTGTTATATTGATGATATCCACATGTAATCAATATAGCTAGAAAATTATCAAATCGGCTAAGGCTGATAATATCCTAAGGCTATTCATCATCTATCATAAGCTCATCTAAAACTTGGGTTTTAAACTTTATGGCTTCTATTTTTCTCCTGATTTCTCGATTTTCTTCTTTTAAAATGATATATTCCTCATGTAAATCCCCGATATCCCTACTAATATAATAAATCTGATTTTTGATATAAATATTTGGCAAAACCACGATAAGAATGACTATAATAAAAGAAAAGATGAAAACGAGGGTTTTAAATTCTAAATTTTTATCCTTTTGTTGCTCCTTATCGTATTCTTCAAGCAACAAATCCTTATCTCCATCCGATAATCCCTCTTTATTTTCCACATGTAAATCTTTATTTTCCAAAGTCAAATACCCTTAGTTTAGAACTTCTAGATCGTATATTTTTATCCACTTCTTCCCTTGTTGGCTTTATGGGTTTTTTGGTAATAATCTTACCTAGATTATGATTATTTCCACAAGTACAACGCATGACCTCAATCGGACAAATGCAACTTTTTTCCCACTCTTTGTAAGTTTTTTTCACTATCCTATCTTCCAAAGAATGAAAACTGATAATCCCAATCCTAGCACCCTTTGGTTTTAAACTCTCTAGCGATGCTAAAAGCCTATTTAACTCCCCTAATTCATCATTTACTTCTATTCTTATGGCTTGAAAAACCAAAGTTGCAACGGATACCTTGCGGGATTTTTCCTTTTTGTTTCCTATAATTTCCAGCAAATCCCTTGGGGTGTTTATGGGCGAATTTCTCCTTGCTTGTACGATCTTATCTCTTATATCTCTCCATCTGGAAATTTCCCCATATTCGCGTAAAATTTCCCCCAAATCCTCAGCACTATAAAAATTTACAACATCAAAGGCTTTCAATTTCTGATCCAAATCCATCCTCATATCAAGCACATCCCCATCAAAACCAAATCCCCTTGATCTCTCATCTAATTGCCATGAAGAAACCCCAATATCAGCCAAGATACCAACTATATTTTTGTTTTTAAATTTTTCTATGACAGAAGAAAAAGCATCCTTATAAAAAATAATCCTATCAGAAAATCTCTCTAAACGTTTTTTTGAATAACTAAGGGCATTTTCATCCTTATCACAAGCTATTAAATGCAAGGAAGGATGAGCTTCTAATATAGCCTCACTATGTCCGCCAAAACCCAGGGTACAATCCATAAAATAACCACCTTCTAAATGCTCAAAGACCCCTAAAACTTCTTCCAATAAAACAGGCACATGAGGTTGGCTCAATTTTTCTTCCCTTTTTTGTGTTTTTTTATATTTTATGGTGTATAATAGCAAATTTGTTATTAAAAAAGGTAAAAAATGGATAAAAAAAATATTGCAAGGGATATAAGCTCCATATCTTTATCTATGTTTAGGAAGAATTTTTTAGGAATTTTCCATGGCTCTATCTCCGCAAGGGTAGAACACAATAAATTTCTAATCAACAAATCCGATGCCATTTTTGATAGGTTAGAATATGATGGTCTGATAGAACTTGGCTCTAAGAAAGATTATAGATGGCATGAGGCTAGTATAGATGCACATATTCACTTTAACATATATAAAAATATAAGTGAGGCAAAATTTATCTGCTATGCCATGCCGCCTTTTATAACCGCTTATATTATGAGTCATGATGTGGTTACCCCTAGGGATTATTTTGGCTCACAAAAATTTGGAACCATGGAAGTTTATGACCCTAAAAACTTTGATGATTGGTATGAGAGAGCGGATGTGGAAATTCCGCGCTACATGAAAGAGAAAAAAACTAACACCATGGTTATAAGGGGTTATGGAATTTACACTTATGATAGAAATATACATGAGATTGCAAAATCGGTGGCGATACTGGAAAATAGTTGCAGATTATTGCATTATTCCAAACAGCATAGCAATCTAATTCGCTAACAAAATACTCTTGTTAGCAAGTTTTTACGGGTTTTAATAGCAAAAAAGAAACTAACGTTATCAAACTTGACAAAAAATGTTTTGAAAATAAGCCTTTTTTAAGTTAATTTAATAACTAACAAGGTACAATAACGAAGGTAATTATTTATAAAGGAAACAGATGATAGAGTGGATGCAACATCATAGGAAATATTTGGTTGTAACGATCTGGATAAGTACCATAGCTTTTGTGGGTGCAGGCTTTGTTGGCTGGGGTGCGTACAGCTTTGGAAATGACAAGGCTTCATCCATAGCAAAGGTTGGAAATAGAAATGTAACGCTTAGACAATTTCAAAGGGCATATTCAAACACATATAGTTACTACAATAACCTCTTAGGTGGAAAACTAACAAAAGAAAAAGCTGAACAAATGGGTTTGCAACAAAATGTGATAGAAGGACTCATAAATGAAACCCTTTTGCTAAATTATGCGGATGAACTTGGACTTAGCGTTCTTGATAAGGACATAAAAGGTAAGTTAGCAAATGATACCACCTTTCAAAAGAATGGGGCTTTCAACATAGATCAGTACAAAATGGTCATGAAAAATATTGGACTAAGTGCTAACGAGTATGAAGAGGAACTAAGGCAAGAAGCCCTACTGGATAAATTAAAAAATGTATTTCCCCTAGAAGCAAACAAAGAACTTACAGAGTTATTGTCCGCATCTTTGTTCATGGAAGATAAGTTATCGGTGAAAATTTTAAGGGTTGATCCTAGTGAAATAGATTCAAACAAAGAAAAAATTAAGAAATTTTGGGAACCCATAAAAGATAACTTTAAAACCCAAAAAAGTTATGAAATAGCAACTGGTTTTGTTAGTTTTAAGGATGAAAAAGTAAGCGAAGATGAGATTAAAGAATTTTACGATGAAAAAAAGTTTAACTTCCTAGACAAAGATGGAAAAATCAAAAGCTTAGAGAATGCAAAGAATGATGTTATCAGGGATCTTAAATTTAACAAGGCAAGAAAAACAGCCCTTAGAAAATATCTAGATGTTAAAAATAAAAAAACAAAACTTAGCAGCAAAATGACCATAAAAGATAATGAGCTAAATTATCCTGTTCAAAAATTGGCCACATCAAATCCAAATGATGTGCTAAAACCCTTCAAGCAAGATGACGGGTATGTAGTAGTCCAACTCATAAAAACAAATTTACCTCAACCTATGAACTTTGAGCAAGCATTTGATAGGGTAGAGACCCTATATAAAGCAGAAGAATCAAAAAAGATACTAACAAACAAAGCCAAACAAGCCTTAGCTGAAGAAAGTTTTGATGGGGTTGAAACTGATTTTATTAGTAGAGATACCAATAGTTCTTTGGATGGACTAAGTATGAATGAAACCAGATATTTTGTTAGTAAACTTTTTGATAGTATAGAGAAAAAGAGTTTTGTGTTAGTTGGAGAAAAAGCTGTGGTTTACGATATAGTTGAGCAAAGATTATCCAACAAACAAATGCTAAAAAAGCATGAAAAGCAAATGAGCCAAACAGCTAGCAAGATAGAGAACAATGAGATGCAAAGTAAACTTTTGCAGAATCTAAGAAAACGCTATAAAATAGAACAATATTATAAAGGAAATTAAGTTGAATAAAACATATCTTGGTATCGATATAGGTTCAACGCAAATTTGCGCCATCATAGCACAAAAAGATGAACATGGAGAGCTAAAAGCACTAGGTTCTGGAGTATCAAAATCCCAAGGCTTAAAAAAAGGGATCATAACAAACATAGATCTAGCATCTAATTGCATAAAAAGCGCAGTAGAAGATGCTAAAAGAATTGCTGGGCAACACTATGAAGAAGCGTTAGTTTCCATTTCCGGAGCTTATACAAAAAGCATAGATAGCTCAGGCATAGTAAATGTTCCAAACCACGAAATAGGCATAAAAGAAATAAATCGTGCTATGCAGATGGCTGATCATAATGCCAATATACCAAACGAATATGAAAAACTACACGTCCTTCCCTTTACTTTCAAGGTTGATGATCAAGATTCCATAGAAGACCCTTTGGGAATGAATGGTTCAAGATTGGAAGTTTCAGTCCATATTATAACCGTTCAAAAATCATCCCTAAACAACATAAGAAAAACCGTTAAAAATGCAGGAATAAAAATAGACAATATAGTCCTAAGTGGTTATGCATCATCCATAGCAACATTAAACGAAGATGAAAAAGAACTAGGAGTTGGACTCATAGACATGGGAGGAGCCACTTGCAATATGGTAATCCACGTGGGAAATTCCATAAGATATAACAACTTTTTAAGTGTTGGATCCCTAAACATAACAAGCGATTTATCTATGGCACTCCATACTCCCATACCAATCGCAGAGGATATAAAAATAAAATATGGCTTTATAGGCGGGGCAAGTGACAAGCTTATAAATCTGCCTGTTTTAGGGGACGAAAACACAACCCACGAAGTAACCATGGATACGGTTTCAAATGTATTATACGCCAGGGTTGAAGAAACCTTAATGCTATTGGCAAAAAGATTGGAAGATAGTGGATTTAAGGGAAAAATAGGTGCTGGATTAGTCCTAACAGGAGGCTTTACTAAGCTAAAAGGATTAAAAGAATTAGCCACACCAATATTTGATAATATACCCATAAGAATAGCTAAACCAAAAGAAATAGAGGGTATGTTTGATAGCATAAAAGATCAATCTTTCTCAACAGCCATAGGCTTGATCTTATACGGAAGCGGTGGATTTACACCATACGAGATAGATTCAAATAAAAAAATGCGCTACAAGGATGAAACCTTTGAGAAAAGACGCGATAATGTTAATATAAACTTAGCAAAAGAAGATAGCGAAAATACTTCAAACATAGAAAATGAAATACTAGAAAACATTAGAAACATAGGCGAGCAAGAAAAAAGAACAAATTTTTTCAAAAAAGCATGGATTTGGCTTACACAATTATTTTAAAAGGAGAATTTAAATGGGCGGTTTTAAGGTAGAAGAAACAAAAAGTCCTTATGGGGCTAAGATTAAGGTTGTTGGCGTAGGTGGTGGCGGTGGAAACATGATCAACCACATGGTAAGAGAAGGTATAAGTGGCATAGATCTAATCGTCGCAAACACCGACGCACAAGCCCTTGATTGTTCTTTGGCCCACACAAAAATACAACTAGGCGAAAAAAAGACAAAGGGTTTAGGGGCTGGCATGATACCAGATGTGGGAAAAGAGTCGGCCGAAGAAAGCTATGAAGAGATAAAAAGCTCGCTCGAACATTCTGATATAGTGTTTATATCATCAGGATTTGGAGGAGGAACAGGAACGGGTGCCGCACCAATAGTTGCTAGAGCTGCTAAAGATATAGGTGCACTAACTGTTAGTGTTGTTACTCGCCCATTTAGATTTGAAGGACCAAAAAGAGCAAGGTTAGCTGAAGCTGGTTTAGAAGAGCTTAAAAAACAAAGCGATTCCATCATCGTTATCCCAAACGACAAACTTTTGGCACTCGTGGACAGAAAACTTGGCATAAAAGATAGTTTTAAGGTCGTAGATGATGTCTTACATCGCGCCGTTAGTGGAATGAGTTCTGTTGTTCTATCTTCTGGAGATAGCGATATAAACATGGACTTTGCCGATGTAAAAACCGTTATGGGGCATAGGGGAATGGCTCTCATGGGAGCTGGAGAAAGCAGTGGAGAAGAAGCGGCTTTAGAGGCAGTCAAAAATGCCATTGAATCTCCCCTACTAGATAATATAAGCATAAATGGAGCCTTGGGAGTGTTAGTTCATTTTTATATACATCCAGATTGCCCACTCTCAGACATTAACGATGCTATGGAGATCATATACGAGGCAGCCGATGATAATGCTGATATTATATTTGGTACCACAACAGATGCAAATGTTAAGGATAATGGGGTAAGAGTAACCATAGTGGCAACCGGATTTGATAGTCCAAGGGAAGAAGAAAAAGAAATAAAAACCTTAGATGAAACCCAACAAAACATGCAAAAAGAAAGAATACTAAAACTAAAAAAAGTTAGTGGCGGATATAATGAGGGGGAAGAATACCTAGATATTCCAACCTATGAGCGTCGTCAGTTAGACTAAGATTATATGTGAAATTTACCTCCTTTTATTTCACATTAAGAGTATCCACATGTAAGATCTAGGATTTTGCATGTGGAACTTACCTTTAAGACCTATCAAGAGCCTTTAGCAAGATAAAATTCATTTTTACCTTTTTCTTGGATGCTGTAAATATCCAAACCAAGATTTTTCATAAAAACCTTATCATGACTAACGATTATAAGTAATGCTTTAAAATCTCTTAATGCCTTTTCGATAGCTTCTATGCTTTGTATATCCATGTGATTTGTTGGCTCATCAAGTATTATAAAATTGATATTTTCCAAAAGAGCCTTTGCCATAAAAAGCTTTCTAAGTTCGCCCTCACTTAGGTTTTTGTTGCCTAGCATATTTTTAGGATTTGAAGATAATCTTTTTATGATAGTTAGTAACAATCCTTTTCTTTTATTTTCTAAGGCATCTATTTGTTTATAAAGATTTTTTTCATCATCCCTACTCAACTCTTGGGGAAGAAAAAAGTAAGAATTTTCAAATTCTATTTGTGATATAAAATACCTTAAAAAGCTACTTTTGCCAACGCCATTATCCCCTACTATGGCTATTTTTCTACTTAAATATAGATCTGGAAAATATAAAGTTTTTTCCTTGGATAATTTTAAAAATCCTTTCTTTAAATGAAAAGTTTTTTCTTTTTTTATTTCATCATAGGGTATGTTAATTTGTTTTTTATACTCTTTATCAAGCCTATTTAGTTTTTGCTCTAAATTTTCATATTTTTTTGAAAAACCATTTAGGAGTTTTGAGTCGTTTTTATCTTTTCCTGTAAGTTTGGCTAGGTTTATTTTTTCCTTTGTGCTTTTATCCTTTTTACCCACATCCTTTTTGGAAAATCTACTTTTAGATAGAGCTACTTTTTCTTTTTTATCCTTTATATTGCCTTGGAGTTTTTTAAGCTTCGTGCTTATAATTTCATTTTCTTTTCTTAAAAAATCAAAATGTTTTTCAAGTTCTAATGAAGCGAGGGTATAATTTGTGTCATAATGATAAATATTTTCATCTTTTATAATGATGGTATTTTCGCATAAAGCATCTAAAACCTCCCTATCATGACTTACTAAAATACAAGTATTTTTGTATTGTTTTAGGGCATTGATGACTATATTTTTGCTCTTAAAATCCAAATGATTTGTAGGCTCATCCAAAAGCAAAACATCCACATCTTGACTCAAAGCGATCGCTATTTGAATTCTCTTTTTCTGTCCATAGCTTAAAGTTTCCCAACCATAAAACCAATCATCTTTGATCCAAAGCAAGTCTTTTAGCCTTATGGATTTGGTATCAAAAGCATAACAAAATTCATCAAAGCCCACAGGTTTTTCGTCCACTTCTTGTTTGCAATGATACACCAAATCATTTCCTATTATATTTCCAAAATCTGCCTTTAATTCTTTGGAAATAAGCTTCAAAAGAGTTGTTTTGCCACATCCATTATTGCCAACTATACATGTAAATAAGGGCTTAAACTGAAGATTTAGATCTTTAAAAACAGCCCTGCCCTCATAAAGCAAATGTAAGATTTTTTATTTGTAGATTTTTCATAAAAGTCCTTGATTTTATCGAGAAAATCAAGGATAAGTTATAGATTTTACCCTTGATTTAGAGTAAAGTGTTCATATTTTTTCCTTTAAATAATCAAAATTTAATGCTTATACAAAACCCAAAATCTTCTAAAAAATAAACCCAGCTGCAACATCATCAAAACTTTCATATCGATCTCACTGCCCTTGTGCATCTTAACAAATTCTGGGGTTTTTATGAGACTTTCATTGCTTTGTCTTTGTATGTCTAAAATATATGGCGTAAAATAAAAAACAAACAAATACGCACAAACACTAACGCCAATTAGCAGTAAAAAAGTCCATAAATCTTTTTTACCAATCTTATACATATAGGCCTCATAAGCCCAAGCAAGGGCTACAAAAATAAGCAAGATGATATTAAATCTTAAAAAAACTTGTGTCATTAAAATCCCACTTTGAAAATGGCTTAAAACACCCTGCCCTATAAACTTTGCTGGGTAAAAAATAACAGATGCTATCAAAGCCCCCGCGGCAAATTCTATACCTATGATTATCCCAATAAACAACAAATAACTAGCACTCAAACTCCTACTCATCTTCTCTCCTTAAAATCTTGCTATAAAGCCCCTATCAAGGGAACTTAAATCCTTGTAAAAACTAACTTCTTTCACACCATTTTCAACCAAAATTTTTCCCATCACTTCTTTTTGGTCATAACCCATTTCACATGCGAGCCTTTTTATGCCTCGCATTTTACTAACACTAACTAACTTTTCTAAAAATTCATGTCCAAACTTACCCCCAAACAAAGCTTCGTGGGGCTCTTTTAAAACATGCTCTTCTAGGCTCTCGCCATTTTTTATATAGGGTGGATTTGAAACTAAAATGTCAAACCTACCATCTATTCCATCATCATAAGAGCAAAGCTTGAAATTTATATTTTCACTAACACCAAACTTTTTAGCATTTTTATTTGCTAGATGCAAAGCCTTTGGATTTATGTCGGTTGCAACCACATTCACTCTAGGATTCAAAAGAGCTAACATGATAGATATAATCCCGCTCCCAAAGCCGATTTCTAAAACCTTTGGATTTGGGATATTTTTTATCTCTTTGCTAACTAGATCAACTAAAATTTCCGTCTCAGGGCGGGGTATCAAAACCCCCTTCTCTATAAAAAAATCCCTACTATAAAATGAAACCTTGTTTGTTATATATTCTAAAGGCTCATTTTGAGAGCGTCTTTTTACCCATTCTTTAAATCTTTTTGCATTTGGAATCTTTTCTTTTTCATTTATAACAAGCCAATGCCTAGGCTTATCCAAAAAAGCCGATAACAAGATGCTAGCTTCCTTGGATTTATTTTCCACATTTAAATTTTCCCTTGCAAACCCTAAAGCCTCACTAACTATCACTAAAATCTACCCCTAAAGCTTCCAATCTTTGGATTAAAGGAGGATGGGTATGGTAAAAAATCACATTTAAAGGATGTGAGTGGGGATAGCTTTTATTTTCATCGGCAAGCTTTATGAGTGCGTTTGCTAAATCTTCCTTGCTTTGACACTCACTTCCATATTCATCTGCTGCATATTCATCATGCCTACTCGCATACCCCATAATAGGCGTTAGGGCAAAAAACAAAACAGGAGATAAAAGCATAAAAATAACTATCGCCCCATAGGCTGATGGTTTTAAACCTAAAGCCCCATAAACACCCAAAGGTAAATTTCCAAAAACGCCAAACATTAAAAATAACATCAATCCCATGAGAGCTATTTTTTTGATAATATCCTTGTGCTTAAAATGACCTAACTCATGCCCTAAAACCGCTAAGAGTTCGTTTTTGCCAACTTTTTGGAGCAAAGTATCATACAAAACAACCCTCTTTGACTTTCCAAGACCGCCGAAAAAAGCATTTAATCTCTTATCCCTCTTGCTCGCATCTATGCTAAAAACCCCATCGCTATTTAACCCTGCTTTTGCAAGTAAAGAGCCAATGGCTTCTTTTAAATCCTCATCTTCTAGGGGTTTAAATTTGTTAAAAAGTGGAGCTATAAAAGTTGGGTAGATAAGATTTATAACCACCATCAAAACCATAATCACCCCAAAACCCCAAATCCACCAAAGGGGAAGATTCAGGACAATCCAGCTTATAAGTCCAACCACAAGTGAGCCAAAAACCAAAAATAAAACTCCACCCTTTATCTGATCTAATACATAAGTTTTAACATCTATGGTGCTAAAACCAAATTTTTTATCTTTAATGAAGGTGTTATAAATATCAAAAGGAAGTCCTAAAATATAATTTATAGCTATAAAAATCAAAACAAACAAAATACTATCTAAAATCCCACCATCGCTAATCAGTGCATCTTGCAAAGCCCCAAAACCAAACAAAGCCCACAGCAAAAATAAAATAAAATCATAAAGCCCACTAAAAATTGCAAATTTTTCATTTGCCAACTTATAGTCAGCTGCTTTTTGGTAATTTACCTCACCTAAAATTATTGCCTTTTGAACCCTTGTTTTTTTGATATTTTGTATCTCCAAAAGATTTAAAACTATCTTAATAAAAGCGTAAATAAAATATAAACCCATCAATATCGTAAGCATTTTTTTCCTTGTAATTTAATATTTAATTGTATCCAAAAAGACTTAACAACTAGTCCAATCTTCCCACCAAAGCCTGCTATCTAGCCTAGAAATAAGCTCAAATATCCTATCGCTACTTATAAGTATGGCATTATGGGCAATGGCAGTAGAGGCGATTAGAATATCCATATCATTTTTCTTCATGGATTTTTTGTTGATACCTGTGTAATTTTTATAAGCAACTTTAAGCTGGGCGTAAATTTCGGCCTCTTTGAGATCTAAAGGGATGATGGTGAAGTATTTTTTGATGAAATTTATGTTGTTTTGAAATCTATTCTCCCTAGCCTCATCATTGGCATTTTCAAGACCATAGGTTTCCTCATATAAGGTTAAAACAGATATACAAACCTCATCATACTGGCTTAATTGCCTTAATTTTGAACTAATCAAACCATTTTCTTCTTCTAATATAAGCGTTGAAATCACATTTGTATCAAAAATATATTTCATCCTAGCTTTTTACCTCAAAATTATCCCTAATTTCCCTTGAACATTCTTGCAAATATTCCACATCATCATGATTTAAAACACCTCTCATCTCCTCAGCCATCTTTGCCCACTTGCTTTTTTGGGCTGTTTGTTCTTGGACGATATTAACTTTTAGATGCAATTTTTCAACCAAAAGATTTTTGGCTTGCTGGATAAGATGTGCATCGTTTGTATTCAACTGAAAAGTTGTCATGTGAAATCCTTTTTAAATATACTCAAACCCTATTCTATCGAAAAAAATTTAATATACAAACTAATACGGACAACAGAAAACCGAACACTGATAGCTAGTAGTTTATCTAAACTTAATGCAAAAAGTGTCTTACATTTGTGAAATAAAGGGCTATTTTATGCTCATTGGCTGCTTTGACTACCTCATCATCTCTTATGCTTCCACCAGGTTCGGCTATGGCTTTTATGCCCTGTGAAGCGGCTAGGTCTATGCTGTCTCTGAAAGGAAAAAATGCCTCACTTGCCAAAACGGCTCCTTTTACATCAAATCCCATTTCTTTAGCTTTGCTTAGGGCACATTTGCTCGCATCCACTCGGCTTGTCATTCCCATTCCTATGGCTACTAAGGCTCCATTTTTTACATAAACCACGCAATTTGATTTGGTTAGGGCTGCAATTTTACAAGCTATTTCTAAATCTTTTATTTCCCTATCATTTGCCCTTAAATCACTCTTACATATGGCATTTTTTATCTCATCATCGCCAACTTTATCGCTATTTTGGAAAACAAAACCCCCATGGATGTGTTTAAAATCATATTTATCGTCGCTAATTTTTAGAAAATCCCTCTCTTGGGTGAAAATTTTAATGCGTTTTTTGTTTTCAAAAACCTTCAATGCTTCTTGGCTAACATTTGCAGCTATTATAACTTCAACAAATATTTCATTGATTTTTATAGCTAATTTTTCGTCAAGTTCTCCATTGATGGCGACCACTCCGCCATAGGCTGAAATTGGGTCGCATTTTAATGCTTCCACATAGCTTTCATACAAATTTTCCTTGATGGCAAAACCGCAGGGATTTGCATGTTTTATGATAGCAACGGCTGGGTCTTTTCCAAAGGAAGCTGCTATCTTCATGGCTCCGTGAATATCGGTTAGGTTATTGAAACTAGCTTCACCTTTTAGGGTTTTGAAATTGTTTGTATAAAATTTTTCGAACTCATATAAAGAACCTTTTTGATGGGGATTTTCGCCATATCTTGTATCAAAAACTTTATTTCCAACTATAAACTTTTTATCTCCAAAGCCACCCTTAAATCTCTCGTTCATGTAATTTGCTATCATGCTATCATATGCGGCTGTATGCTCATAGGCTTTTATCATCAAATTTCTATTAAATTCCTCATTTTTTTCGCCAGTTTTTAGATGCTCTAACACTTTTTTGTAATCATCCGAATCAGTAACCACCAAGACATCTTTAAAATTTTTCGCAGCACTTCTTACCATAGCTGGACCGCCGATGTCGATATTTTCGATAATTTCCCCAAAATCATCGGTTTTCTCTATGGTTTGCTTAAAAGGATACAAATTTACACAAACCAAATCAATCTGCCCAACACCATGTTCTTTGGCACTTTTTACATGCGAGGGATTATCTCTTATATGCAAAATTCCGCCGTGAATTAATGGGTGCAAAGTCTTAACGCGTCCATCAAACATTTCTGGAAATGAAGTTATTTCGCTCACTTCTTTTACCTGCAAGCCATTTTGGGCTAAAAGCTTACAAGTTCCGCCTGTGGAGATTAGATCAAAACCCAAATCCTGCAAACCTTGGGCAAATTCTACAACACCTTTTTTATCGCTAACACTTATCAATGCTCTCATATTTTTCCTTGGGAATAAATTAGATGCAAGTATAGCTCGTTTTAAATTTAATACCAATAAAATAAGGAAAATATTATGAGTTTATTGTATAATTATACGAAAAAAGAATGGAGATAAAAATGTGTGGAATAGTCGGCTACATTGGCAATAAAGAGAAAAAAAAGTTTTTGCTTCAAGGGTTGAAAGAATTAGAATATCGCGGCTATGACTCAGCTGGCATAGCAACCTTAAAAAATGGCAAATTAAACCATTTTAAAAGTGTAGGAAAGTTAGAAAACCTAGTACAAAAAACCAAAGATTTCCAAAGTAGTGGTTTTGGGATTAGCATGGGGCATACTAGATGGGCAACCCATGGAAAACCAACTGAGGTAAACGCCCATCCCCATGAGGGGGAATTTTCCTTTGTTATTCATAATGGGATTATAGAAAACTATCAAGAAATAAAACAAGACTTACAAGAAAAAGGGATAAACTTTTTAAGTCAAACAGATACGGAGGTTATCGTTCATTTGTTTGAAGATTATGTGGATAAAGGATTAGATGCCTTTAGTGCATTTGAGAAGACTATACAAAAACTAAAAGGAGCTTATGCGATCTTACTTATGAGCAAAGCTGATGAAAATAGTTTATTTTTTGCTAAAAATGCAGTTCCTTTGCTTGTGGGACAAAATGATGAGAATGAAAGTTTTTGTAGCTCTTCAGACACCCCACTTTTTGGCTATGCAAATAGGGTAATTTACCTAGAAGATGGAGAATATGGACAAATCACTAAAGATAAAATAACCATAAAAGACAAAAATGCAAAAACAAAAAAACTAGAATTTAAAGCCCTCAAAGGAGATAAACTCTCATCCCAAAAAGGTGGTTTTAGGTATTTTATGGAAAAAGAAATTTACGAACAAAGTGCAGTTTTGAGCGAAACCATCATGGGAAGAGTTAGTGAGGATAAAATAAGCCTTAATGAGCTTGGGGAGGATTTTTTCCATGGCATAAACGCCATAAAAATCTGTGCATGTGGTACAAGTTATCATGCAGGGCTTAGTGCTAGTTACCTTTTTGAAAGACTTGCAAAACTCAGATGCGATGTGGAAATTGCCAGTGAATTTAGATATAAAGAACCATTTTTAAGCGATGATACCCTTTTTGTAGTAATTAGCCAAAGTGGTGAGACTGCAGACACTTTGGAAGCTTTAAAGATCGCCAAACAAAAAGGCTTAAAAACCCTAGCAATTTGTAATGTGGACAATTCTTCTATCGTAAGGCTTGCGGACACAAGCATACTAACAAGGGCAGGAATAGAAAAAGGCGTGGCAAGCACAAAAGCCTTTGCCACGCAGGTTGCAACTTTGTGGATGATAGTTTTATATCTTGCAAATTTGAGAAAAACCATCTCAAAAGAAAAATTAAGCCAAGAGATAAAGGCACTTTTACATGTACCAAAGGTTTTAAACGTTGATAAAGGCTTACATGACAAAATCCACCGCCTCTCCAAACGCTACCTTCACGGACATGGATTTTTCTACATCGGACGAGATATTTTCTTTCCTTTAGCACTTGAGGGAGCACTAAAACTCAAAGAAATAAGCTATCTCCACGCTGAAGGATACGCATCTGGGGAAATGAAACACGGACCCATAGCCCTAGCAGATAGTGAACTTTTTACCATAGCCTTGATGCCTCAAAACTTACTTTATGATAAGGTTAAAAGCAATGTGGAAGAACTTTCAGCTAGAGATACGACCATCTTAGCCATTTCTCCAAAGGAATTTGAAATAGCCGATGATTTTATAAAAACTTCAAACCAAAGTCACCAGATGTGCGAATTTTTTGAAATGATGCTAATAACCCAACTTTTAGCCCTTGAAATATCCATAAGATTAGGAAATGATGTGGACATGCCAAGAAATTTAGCAAAAAGCGTAACAGTGGAATAAGCTCACCTAAGGGGATATTCCATCATATTTGCAATATCCTCCTTTGCCTTTTTACCATAAAACTTTTCTACCACATATAAACCTAGATCTAACGACGCACTCACTCCCGTAGCGCTTATAAAATCCCCATCTTCTACCACCCTTTGAGAAACCACTTCTTTGCAGTATGGTCCAAGCAAATCAAGGTTATTTTTACTTGTAGTAGCCCTTTTATCTTTTATCAATCTGGCTGCACCAAAAAGCAAAGCCCCTGTGCAAACACTAACCTTGCATCTAGCATTCCTAGCCGATTTTATCCATGAAAGAAAAATATCATCATACTGCAAAGTCCTAGCTCCAATCCCACCTGGAATAAAAACCAAATCATATCCATCCAAACTTTCCCCAACCACATCTGGTAAAATTCTTAAACCCTTATCATCTTTTATTTCGTCTTTTAGGGCACAAGTTTTCCAACGCAAATTCTCATCAATACCCAAGTCCCTAAGCCTAGTTATCACATCATAAAAACCAAAAAAATTCAAATACGTGAGCCTATCATATAAAACAAATGCTATTTTCATCTTTCATCCTAGTTTGATTTTGTGAAGATTTTACCATATTAAGTTTTGCATTGGGCTAAAATAGTCCGTTTCATCTTTAATTAATATCAATTTCGCTAGAATTTAAGCATCTTACATTATTATGGAGGTTTACATGAAAAAAATTGTTTTAGCATTCGTGCTTTTATTTACTTCATTGGCATTTGGTGCTGATATGAAGCCACAATACGGAGGAACTTTGGTATTTGGGCGTGGTGGAGATGCAACTAGTCTAGATCCAGCCCATGCAACAGACGGAGAAAGTTTTTATGCAACAAGAGCTGTATATAATGGCTTGGTTGAATTTAAATATGGAACAACCGAGGTTGAACCTGCCCTTGCAACTAGCTGGGATGTAAGCAAAGATGGTTTGGAGTATGTTTTTCATTTGAGAAAGGGTGTTTATTTTGCACCAACAAAATACTTTAACAAAAAGATAGAATTTACCTCAAAAGATGTTATTTTCTCTTTTAAACGTCAATTCGATGAAAAAAATCCTTACAATAAAGTAGGCGGTGCGTTTAAGTATTGGTCTGCTATGGATATGAGCAATATTGTCAAAGACATAGTTGCAGTGGACAAATACACGGTAAAATTCACACTTAAAAAGCCAGAAGCTCCTTTTATAGCTAACCTAGCTATGGATTTTGCTGGAATTTTAAGCAAAGATTATGCTGATTATTTGTTAGAGAAGGGAAAGGCTGATAAATTAAGTCGTGAGCCTTACGGAACAGGTCCATTTGTTTTTGTAGCATGGAAAAAAGACGATAAAATGATCTTCAATACAAACAAAGACCACTGGGCAGGAAGACCTTACATAGATAGACTTATCATGAAGGTTATACCAAACAATGCGGTTCGTGCGGCTGAGCTTAAAGCTGGACAAATCCACATCATGGACTTCCCAAATCCAGCAGAGGTTGCTGAGCTTGAGAAAAATCCAAAGATAAAACTAGTTCGTCAAGAGGGCTTAAATGTTGGATACCTAGCTTACAACACAGAAAGAAAGCCATTTGATAACAAGTTGGTTCGTCAAGCTATAAACTATGCTATAAATACAAAAGGTATAGTTGATAGTGTTTATGAGGGCTTAGGAACAGTTGCTGTAAATCCAATCCCTCCAACAATTTGGTCTTATAACAAAAACATCAAAGGTTATGAGTATAATCCCCAAAAAGCAAAAGAATTGCTTAAAAAAGCAGGTTACGAGAATGGTTTTGAAACGAATGTTTGGGCTATGCCAGTACCTCGTCCTTACAATCCAAATGGAAGAAAGGTTGCTGAGGCAATTCAAGCAGACCTAGCCAAGGTTGGCATTAAAGCTAAAATCGTAAGCTATGACTGGGGTACTTACCTTAAAAAATGTTCAAATGGTGAGCATGATATGGTTTTACTTGGATGGACAGGAGACAATGGAGATCCAGACAACTTTTTACACGTACTTTTAAGTAAACATTCAGCTTCTCCTAAACCAGCTCAGAACAGAGCGTTCTGGAAAAATGATGAATTTACTGCTTTAACTGATGAGGCAAAAGTGACTGCAGATCGTGCAAAAAGAACAGAGCTTTATGAAAAAGCACAGGTTATCTTCAATGAAGAGGCACCATGGAAAACCATAGCGCACTCTGTGGTAGTTGAGCCTATGCTCAAAAAAGTTCATGGTTTCAAACTAGATCCAACAGGCAAAAGACGCTTCAAAGAAGTTTGGATAGAAAAGTAGACGGAAAACGGAAAACGGAAAACGGAAAGCAGAGCTAGTAAGGTAAGCATTGCTGGTTCGTCCGTTTGAGTTTTTGATTTTCCAATAAAAATACGGAAAAACGGAGAATTATAGTGCGGAGTTAGCGGGTAGGAATTTAAAAAGTTGCCTACCCCGCTACTCATCCGCTCTCAGTTCTCCGTTCTCAGCTCTCCGTCACGAAGGAATTTTATTGTTTAGTTATATAGTTAAAAGATTTTTGTGGGCAATTCCCACATTACTTGGTGTATCGATAGTAGTTTTTTCAATGGTTCACTTAGCCCCTGGAGACCCGGCACTTGTTATGCTTGGAGAACATGCAAACAAAGAGTCCATAGAGGCACTAAAAGAACAAATGGGTTTAAATAAACCATTGATAGAGCAATATTTTCTGTTTGTAGGCAATGCCCTGCAAGGAGATTTTGGAACTTCCATAGTTTCTGGAGAAGCAGTTTTGAGCGAGTTTTTAGATCGCTTCCCAGCAACCATAGAATTATCCCTAACAGCTCTAACATTTGCAACTTTTTTTGGTCTAGTCGCAGGTATAATCTCGGCCATAAAAAGATATAGTATATTTGATTATACAAGTATGGGAGCTGCACTAGCTGGAGTTTCCATGCCAGTTTTTTGGCTAGGACTTATGCTGATCTATTTTTTCAGTGTAAAACTAGGATGGCTACCCGTTTCTGGACGGCTTGGATATGAATATTACCTTGATGGGCCAACTGGATTTTATCTTTACGATAGCTTACACGCTGGAGATTATGAGGCATTTTGGGATACCATAAAGCATCTAATGCTTCCAGCAATCGCCCTTGGAACTATACCCATGGCAATAATCGCTAGGATGACAAGGGCTAGTATGATAGAGGTTTCAAAGGAAGAATACGTAAGAACCGCAAAGGCAAAAGGATGTTCAAAATCTAGAGTTATCCTCATTCACACATTAAAAAATGCCCTAATGCCCGTTATAACGGTTATAGGCTTGATGTTAGGAACTCTTTTTTCAGGTTCAATTCTTACTGAGACAACTTTCTCATGGCCAGGAATTGGAAAGTGGCTAGTAAATGCCGTTAATCAAAGGGATTTTCCCATCATCCAATCAACCACACTTATCATAGCAACCATCTTTGTTGTGGTAAACCTAATCGTAGATTTATTGTATGCGGTTATAAATCCAAAAATAAGGTTGAGTTAATGAAAAATAATATAATAGAATTTTATAACCAATACAAAAAAAACAAATCTGCCCTTGTGGGAACTTATATAGTTTTGATTTTGATTTTTTGTGCTATTTTTGCACCGCTTCTTACAGATTATGACCCTCTCATTCAAGATATAAGCAATAGACTTATACCTCCCATGTGGGATGAGGGTGGAAGCTTTGCACATATTTTAGGAACCGATGATTTTGGTAGAGATATGTTCTCTCGTATCATTTATGGAGCTAGAATTTCCCTTACCATTGGTATAGTATCAGTTGGCATCTCATTAATTTTTGGCGTTATAATGGGAGCAATTTCAGGATATTTTGGAGGATTGACAGATTTGATTATTATGAGAATTGTTGATATTATGCTTTCTATTCCTGCTATCTTGCTTGCTATTGTCATCGTTGCTATTTTGGGACCTGATTTGTTTAATGCCATGATAGCCATCGGAGTTGTTGGAATTCCTACCTTTGCTAGGATAGTCAGAAGTTCAGTCTTAGGGGAAAAAGAAAAAGAATACGTCATGGCATCCCGTGTAAATGGTTCACGAAATTTACGTCTTATCTCAAAAGTTGTACTTCCAAACTGCACAACTCCCATCATCGTCCAAGCAACCATGGGTTTTGCATCTGCAGTTTTAGAAGCAGCAGGATTAAGCTTTTTAGGTCTTGGGGCCCAACCACCAACACCCGAATGGGGAGCCATGTTAGCTGATTCTTTACAATTTATAACCACGGCACCTTGGATGATAGTTTACCCAGGAATCGCCATCTTTCTAACCGTTATGGGCTTTAACCTAGTTGGTGATGGTCTTATGGATGTACTTGATCCAAAGATGAAAGGACGAGCATGATACTTGAAGTAAAAAATCTAAAAACCCACTTTTTTACAGACAAAGGGGTAAATAAAGCCGTCGATGATGTTAGTTTTTCCATTCAAAAGGGAAAAACCATCTGTGTTGTTGGGGAAAGTGGAAGTGGAAAAAGCATAACAGCCCTTTCTGTCATGGGACTTATAGAAGAGCCTGGACGCATAGTCGATGGTGAGATTTGGTTCAAAGGCACAAACTTACTAAATCTTACAGATAGGCAAATGAGAGATATCAGAGGTGGAAAAATCGCCATGATCTTTCAAGAACCAATGACTAGCTTAAATCCTTCTTATACAATAGGTTTTCAACTAAATGAAGCCTTAAAATTGCATCAAAAAGACTTAAACACAAAACAAAGAAAACAAAAAGCCATAGAAGCACTAGAGCTAGTTGGCATTCCTAGTCCAGAAGATAAGTTGCGTGAATATCCTTTTAAGCTAAGCGGGGGACAAAGACAGCGTGTCATGATAGCTATGGCAATGGCATGTGAGCCTGATTTGCTAATAGCAGATGAGCCCACAACTGCCCTTGATGTTACCATACAAGCTCAAGTTTTAGATCTAATGAGCGAATTGCAACAAAAAAAAGGTACTTCTATCTTGTTTATAACCCACGATTTAGGTGTGGTAGCGGGAATTGCTGATGTGATAGTTGTTATGTATAAGGGAAAAGTGGTAGAATACGCCAGCGCTAAAGATCTATTCATGAACCCAAAACATCCTTATACAAGAGCACTTTTAGGTTCCATTCCAAAATCTGGAAAAGAGTTTAGAAAAACAAGGCTTTCAACCATAGATGAAGATACGGATTATCTTAGTTTTCCTAAGGAGATAAGATGGGAGAAGTGATTTTAGAAGTAAAAAACCTAAGAAAAGAATACAAAATCAGCCGAGGGCTTTTCAAAGAGCCAAATATCATAAAAGCCGTAAATGGCATAGACTTTGAAGTAAAAAGAGGCGAAATTTTAAGCATAGTTGGGGAGAGCGGGTGCGGAAAAAGTACCACTGCAAAATTACTAACTGGCATCGAAAAGGCAACTAGTGGAGAGATACACTTTGAGGGGAAACGCCTTATGCATTTTGATAGAAATGACTGGAGCGAGTACAGAAAAAAAGTCCAAATCATCTTTCAAGATCCATATTCTAGTCTAAACCCAAGATGGAATGTTGGTAAAATCATAGCTGAACCTTTAATGCTAAATAGTAACTTATCCACCAAGGAAATCCGTAAAAAAGTATATGCTATCATGGATAAAGTTGGTTTGCTTCCAGAATGGTTTGAACGCTATCCTCACCAATTTTCAGGCGGACAAAGACAGAGAATTGGCATAGCAAGAGCTTTGATCTTAAACCCAGAAGTGGTGGTGTGCGACGAGCCTGTCTCGGCCCTTGATGTCTCCATTCAAGCACAAGTGCTAAACTTGCTTTTAGACTTGCAAGAAGAATTTAACCTAACTTATATCTTTATATCCCATGATTTAAGCGTAGTTGAACATATAAGCGACAGAATAATCGTCATGTATTTTGGCGATATAGTAGAAAAAAATTCAGTAGATGAATTACTAGCAAACCCAAAACACGAATATACCCAAAAACTTCTTTCTGCCATTCCCCATGTGGAAAAAGCTATGGAGAGGTTTGCTTGATTTCTCCATAAAAATAAAGATCAAACAAATTAGAGGGCAGCTTCTTCCCCTCTAATTTACTACAAATCAATTCAGCAACAAATAATAAATAGGGCTTAAATTAATACAATTTCCATTTGTATCTAAAATCTCCTGATAGCCACTTTCTCCCATTTTAGATTTTATAAAATCTATCACTGATTGTTCATTGGTTTTTAGGGAGCAATTGTTGTAAAGCCTAAGGTAATCTTCTGTCATCTTTGTGAGATTTACAATTGAACTTGGAATTTGACCTGTGAGGTTGTTACCATCAAGACAAAGATATTTTAATTCTGACAAATTTCCAATATCACTTGGAATGGGGCCTGTGAGGTTGTTGTTGTAAAGAAGAATAGAATATAGCTCTGTCAGATTTACAATCTCGCTTGGAATGGAGCCTGTGAGGTTGTTATCCCTAATGGAAAGATCCTGTAATTCTGACAAATTTCCAATCTCACTTGGTATTGGACCTGTAAGCTTGTTATCCCAAAGACGAAGATATTTTAATTTTGTTAATTCTCCAATCTCACTCGGAATTTGACCTGTGAGCTTGTTAAAACTAAGATTAAGAAGTTCTAAATATTCCAGATTTCCAATCTCACTTGGAATGGAACCTGCAAGGTTGTTATTATAAAGATAAATCTCTATCACATTGGTCCCTGCTTCATTACATGTAACTCCATACCAATCACAAATACTAGTCGTTGTTTTCCAATTGGTATTATTTGTCCAAGAGTCTCCATTGGTAGAATCATAAAGTGCCCTAAGTGCCACCCTTTCAATCATCAACTCCGCTAAAACATTCATATTGAATGCAAACATTAAACTTAAAATTAAAACTAAAAACTTTTTCATAACCAATTCCTTTTATAACGAATAAGCCATTAAACCATGGCTTGAGAATTGAAGCTGAAAGCGAAACTTTTTAATCTATATCTATGACACTCCTTATATTTGGTATAGTAGATAGATTCTACAATCTTAATCTTATTTTAATTTAAAAACCTAAACTCTAATCTAACAACAAATAATAAATAGGACTCAAGTTAATGCAATTTCCATTTGTATCTAAAATGTGTTGATAAGCATCATATGCTTCTATACAGTTTATAAAATCCACAACAGCTGAATCATTAGTTTTTAGTGAACAATTTTCATAAAAAGCAAGTCTCGCAATATCTGTAAGATCGACGATGGAACTTGGAATTTGACCTGTGAGCTTGTTATTGTTAAGATAAAGATACTCTAAATTTTCCAAATCTCCAATCTCACTTGGAATAGGACCTGTTAGATCGTTATAACTAAGATTAATATATTCTAAATTTTCCAAACTTCCAATCCAACTTGGAATTGAACCTGTGAGGTTGTTATAGCTAAGATTAATATGTTCTAAATTTTCCAAACTTCCAATCTCGCTTGGGATGGAACCTGTGAGGTTGTTGTTAGAAAGACCGAGCCACCATAGTTCTGTCAAATTTACAATCCCCTTTGAAATGGGACCTGTGAGGTTATTGTCTCTAATGACAAGATGCTGTAATTCTGACAAATTTCCAATCTCGCTTGGAATAGAACCTGTTAGATTGTTATAGCCAAGATCAAGATATTTTAAATTTTCCAAATTTCCAATCTCGCTTGGAATCGTACCTGTAAGCTTGTTGTGGTAAAGTCCGAGAGATTCTAAATATTTCAGATTTCCAATCTCGCTTGGAATTTGACCTGTGAGATTGTTGGTGTGAAGATAAATATAAACTACATTGGTTTTTGATTCATTACATGTAACTCCATGCCAATCACAAATACTAGTCGTTGTTTTCCAATTGGTATTATTTGTCCAAGAGTCTCCATTGGTAGAATCATAAAGTGCCTCAAGTGCTATTTTTTCACTTTCTAAGCCCGCTAAGGCATTTATGCTAAATGCAAACATTAAACCCAAAACCAACAATACAAACTTCCTCATGTCAATCTCCTTTTACAATCGACAAGTCCACTTAGTGTGGATAAAACATAATATGCTCTAGGCAAACCTCCTATATTTATATATTATAAAATCTAATAATACTAATCATTAATTAGTACCATGCGATCATTTTACAACTCCAATACTTACTTTTTACTTAAAAAATACGAGCATCTTTTAGGAAATTTTAATTAAAAATAAATAGCCATCAAAAGACCCATTTAGATTTAATAAAAATATAAAAGGCAAGATTATAAAATTTTATTTGTATCTAACTTTTATTTAACATAGCCTCTATCAAATATTAATTCTCCAAATTTTGCACATACCTCTCATAACCACCCCTAAAATCCACTATCTCCCCATCATCTTTTACATGAATAATGCGATTTGCAAAGGCGTCTATTAGTTCCCTATCGTGGGTGGCACAGATGACATTTCCATCAAACTTATACAAACCCTCCCCGAGGGCTATGATAGCTTCTAGATCTAGATGATTGTTTGGCTCATCTAGTATCAAAAAATTGCCCTTTTTAAGCATTATGTGACTGAGCATCATACGATGTTTTTCCCCTCCGCTGATGTCTTTTACATTTTTTTGTTGCTCTTCTCCTGAAAAAAGCATTCTTCCTAAGCATCGCCTGATTTCATCGATATTTTGAACACTATCTTTGCTCTCAAGCCATTCATATAAGCTCTTATCTCCTTTTATAATCTCTGTGGTATTTTGTGGAAAATAGGTATATTCTATGGTCGCACCCCAAAAAACTTCTCCATTTTGAGGGTTTAATCCTTTTGTTAAAAGTTGGCAAAGGGTGGTTTTTCCTGCTCCATTTGCACCGATGAGAGCTATTTTGTCGCCCTTTTCTACTTTTAGATTGAAATTTTTATAGATCTGATTTTCCCCATAGGAAAAATCCACATTTCTAAGCTCCAAAATCTCATTTCCGATATCCCTTTTTTTCTTAAATACTATACTAGGATCCCTACGCGAAGAGGTCTCAATCTCGCTAATATCAAGCTTTTCAAGCTGTTTTTGGCGTGAAGTTGCTTGCTTAGCTTTTGAGGCATTTGCCGAGAAACGCTGGATAAAACGCTCCAATTCATCCTTTTCTTTTAACTTCTTATTTCTCTCCATTTCTTGTTGCTTTTGAATTAGTGTCGAAGCGATGTACCAATCATCATAGTTACCTGTAAATTCACGGATTTTTTTAAAATCCACATCCAAAATATTTGTACAAACCGCATTTAAAAAATGCCTATCATGGGAGATGACCACCATGGTTCCCTCGTGGCGTTTTAACTGCTCTTCAAGCCAAGAAATAGCATCCATATCAAGGTTATTTGTGGGCTCATCTAAAAACAAAACATCGGGCCTAGGAAAAAGCACTTGAGCTAGTAAAATCTTAAATTTTTCCGCACTTGTGATGGAGCTCATAAGATTTTCATGACTAGACGAGGGAAATCCCAAGCTTTCCAAAATCTTCTCTATCTGCACATCACATTCGTAGGTCGGGTCCTCTTCGGCTGAGATAATTTCAAGCTCAGCTAAACGCTCATTTACCTTTTCATCCTCAAAATCCCCCTCCATATAAAGCTTTTCTTTTTCTTTTATGGCATCATAAAGCCTTTTATTTCCTATCAAAACGGCATCTTTTAGGCTAAAATCCTCATAGGCAAATTGATTTTGCCCCAAAACTCCAACCCTTAAACCACTTTTTACCGAAATATTCCCACTAGTTGGCTCAAGCTCTCCCGATAAAATCTTCATAAAAGTACTCTTCCCTGCCCCATTTGCACCTATGAGTCCATATCTTTTTCCCCCGTCTAATTCCAGATTTATATCCTCAAAGAGTAATTGAGATCCAAATCGCATAGTTATACTATTTACATTAACCATCTATTTCATTGCCTTTTAATTTTTTTTAGTATTCTATCATATTTACATGTAAAGTTTAATAAGTTTGACTTTGAGATGCTCCTATGATACAATCGCAATAAAAAAGGATATTTCAAATGTCAAGCATAACAAATTCACTCAGTCAAAAAGATAAGGATTTTATCAAAAATCAAAAAATGTTTTTCGTTGCAACCGCACCGAAAAAAGGAAAAATCAACCTCTCCCCAAAGGGTTTGGATGATACTTTTAAGATCATTGATGACAATCAAATACTATGGCTTAATTACTTTGGAAGCGGAAATGAAACAGCTGCCCACTTGCTTGAAGATGACAGAATGACCTTAATGTTTTGTGCCTTTGAGGGAAAAGCAAACATTTTAAGACTTTACTGCAAGGCAAAAGTGGTGCAAGAAAAAGATGAAAATTGGCAAAAATACATATCAAATTTTCCAAACACTTATGGAGCCAGGCAAGTTTTTGTAGTTGAGATACTAAACGTAAACAATTCCTGTGGTGGAGGTGTACCTTTGTATGAGTTTGTGGGGCAAAGGGAAAATTTGAAAAAATGGATAAATTCCCAAAGCAAAGAACAACATATAAAATACATGAAAAAGAAAAATCAAGTCAGTTTTGATGGCAAGGAGACTGGTCTTTTTGGCTAAGTCTTTTGATCTAGTAACCCTAGATCGCAAAAACTAATGTGCCATCTCCTCTAGGCTTTGTTTATCTAGCTTTTTACCTCTCTGTTTTAGATGCCCTAAAACCCTCTCAAACCTATCATTTGAGAAATTTTGTCCAAATTTAAATTTACATGTGATGTCATTTATGACCAATTTATATACCAAAGCTGCATCTATCATCTTTTCATAAACCTCTTTTTTATCAAGCGGGGTATACTTGCCCTCTTGCTGCATTTTTTCCATGAGTTTTTGTAAAGCTTTTGCTTTTTCGCCATAATTTTCTACGATTTTTATGTCCCCATCGGCAATGATGGATTTGAAACTGGGTTGCAGGACATGCCCTTCCATCATCGGTGCTAAAATATGAGGGGATAAAAGAGTATTCTTTCACCACGCAAAAAGAAGCCTTGGAGTTAGAAGTAAAAACATCTACTTTTTGACCTTTTTTTGCTCCGTGAAAATAAATAGTATCATCTACAAATACAAAATTTAAAGGTAGGCTATAAGGGATATTATCCTTGCATAAAGACAGAATTCCAAAACCTATCTCATCTAATAAATTTTGGATTATCTTTTTGTCTTTTATTTCAAAAATCTGTTTCATAAGCTTTCCTTTTTTGATTTTAAAAATCTATTTCCAAAAGTATTTATCCCAAGCCCAAGGACGATTAAAGACCCAGCTAAGATTTTGATAAGTCCTATTTCTTCACCTAGGATAAAAAAAGAACCAAACAAACCAAATATAGGAACTAATAGCCCAAATGGTGCAATAGATGAAACATCATGTTTGTGCAAGAGTTTATTCCAAGCCCAATACCCAAAAAGCGTAGTAGGATAAACTAGAAAAAGTACAGAAAATATAGCATTGCCATCTAAATTTGAAAAGAAATTTTCATAAACTCCACTTCCACCTGTTAAAAAAGCTAGTAAAAAAAGTGGTATGGGTGGAAATATGCATGACCAAACTAAAAATGAAAATATATCTTTTGTTTTAGCCAATTTTACTATGATATTGATAAGCCCCATAGAAACTGCGGCTATCAAAGTCAAAAATAAACCCAATACACTCATACTCCCATCTGTTACAAAAAAGATAGCAATTAAACCTAAAAGTGCCACAAATAAACCAAGTTTTTTATCTTTTGTAAAATTTTCATCTAAAAAAACAACTGCAAAAATAACAGTAGTAAAAGTTCCCATTTGAACAACCAAAGCAGAAAGTCCTGCAGACATACCAAAATAAATCCCTAAAAATGCAAAGCCCCATAAACCTATACCAAAAAGTAAACCATAGGCTACAAGGTATTTAAACTCTACATCAGGCCTTTTTATAAAAAACACCAAAGGCAAAGCAGACAAAGTAAATCTAAGAGCTGCGAGTATAAAAGGGTCGAGAGAATCTATGCCTATTTTTATAACAGAAAAATTTACTCCCCATATAAAAGTAACAAAAATAGCTAGAAAAAAATCTTTTACACTCATATTATTTTTTCCTTTTTATTATTTAAAAATATTATAATACCGTGTTGCATTTTGCGTTATTTTACCCCATTTTGAAGCTTTTACTCGTTCTTGATGATGTTCAAAAGAAACCTTATCTTTAAATTCTTCATAAACATCAAATTTAAAAGGATTTTCACTATTTTGAGCAACCCCAAACGATAGACAACCTTCTTCTAAAATAAATTTTTTTGATACAATTTTCTTCATTTTGCTTCCTTGAAAATTTTTAGTATAATATCAAAATTATACCTCAAATGCAAGATGCGAATTTTTAAAATATTTAGGAGAAAAAATGACGATTTATAGCATTTTGGCATTTTCTAGCACAATGTTTTTACTAGCAATCACACCTGGTGTTGGGGTTTTTGCGGTTATCTCACGTGGTCTAGCATCAGGGTTTGGTAATGCTGCTTTTGTGGTGCTAGGGATAGTTTTAGGAGATCTTGTTTTTTTGCTTTTGGCTATTTTTGGATTAGGTATTGTGGCTACCATTTTGGGTGATTTTTTTGTGATTGTTAAATATGTAGGTGGAATTTATCTCATATATTTGGGCTATAAAATTTTAAGCTCTAAAGAAAATTATGAAAACATATCAAAGATAAAAGAGTTATCATGGAAGAAAAATTTCCTCGCAGGTTTTTTCATAACACTTGCTAATCCAAAGGTTATTTTATTTTACCTAAGTTTTTTGCCAACGTTTATAGACTTACAAACCCTAAATTTTACAGATATGGGCATCATCGTAACTATTGTTAGCATAGTTTTAGGAGGGGTTATGTTAGGATATGCTTACAGCTCTAGCAAGGCAAAGGAAATTTTTAAAAATAAAAACACGAAAAGAAAGCTAGATATATTAGCAGGTGGAACAATGATAAGTGCTGGTGGAATTTTGATAGCAAAATCATAAAAAGCAATCTTATTCTATACAAACCATAAAAAATCAGCTATAATGCCAAAATGAATACACGAAATAAAAATATCTTACATGTAGGGCTGTTTTTTGCCATGTTTGCTTGGGGTGGGTCTTGGATAAATGCCAAGGTTTTAAGCTCGTACATCAACGAATTTGAAATGCTTTTCTTGCGTTTTGGCATTACCGCTCTTAGCCTTGTGCCTATACTTTTTTACATGAGAGAATCTTTTAAGATAAGCTTAAAGTCTTTGGGCATAGCGTTTTTTACATCTTTATTTTTTATCGCTTACATGAAGTATTTTTTTATCGGCACAAAATACGGCACAGCATCGCTTGGTGGGGCTTTTGTAACGAGTCTTGCACCTATAAATACCTTTTTGATTTTAGCATTTTTGCGGATAAAAAGCATTGGCAAAAAAGATTATTTTGCTTTATTTTTGGGTTTTTTGGGCGTTTTAACTATGCTTAATGTTTGGAGTTTTGATTTAAATTCTATCCTTGTTAAGCACAATCTTTACTTCATTTTAGCTGCTATTTTATGGCCTTTTGTTACTATTTTAAGCTCATACGCAAGTGATACTTCGCCACTAACCTTTTCTTTTTACATGTACATCATAACCTGCCTTTTGGTTTTGGCATTTTTTGTGGACATGCAAGATTTAAACTTTGAAAAATTTGACAGCATTTTTTACCTAAATCTTTTTACTATAACCATCCTAGCATCCACCTATGCAAACAGCGTTTATTTCTTAGGGGTGCAAAAACTAGGGGCTGATGGAGTTAGCAGTTTCATTTTCCTAGTGCCATTTTTTGCCGTGCTACTTGGCGTGGTATTTTTAAACGAAAAATTAAATTTATTTGTAATAATTGGAGCCATCATGACACTTTATGCGGTTAAGATTTTAAATAATATTGAATTTAGAAAAAAATAAATTAACTACATATCATCTAAGCTAAAACCACGATACGATATATCAAAACCTTGAAATTTTGCTTCTATCTTTTGTGCTTTTTGCCTTAAAATATCAAGATTTATTTTTTTAGAATTTATTTTTACTTCAGCAACTAGTATTTTTTTATCTAATTCATTTACAGCGACTAAATCTATCTCATTTTGATTTGCTCTTTCCCAATAAGAGCCTATAAGTGAGTATGCTTTCTCAAGCTTTATTTTTTCTGCAAAATATCGCTCTAAAAACCTACCGCTATAGGTTGAAAAATCCCTTTTTACAATATCTTTTACATAGTCAAAATTTTCTATCTCTATAGCACTTTTATATTTATAGACAAATCTAAACCAAAAATTTAGATAATTATCTGCTATCTCGTACTTTACAATCTTGCCACCCTTTTTAGCAAAAATCGGTCTTATCTTTTTTATGATGGTATAATCATTCTCCAATTTTTCCAAATACCCACCAATATTTCGCCCCAAAACTCCTTCTATTTCGCTTCTTGAAGTCTTAGAGTTAGCAATCAAAGAAAGAATTGAAAAATAAGTGGCGTACTCTTTTCCAAATTCTTCTATAAGCAAATTCTTGCCCTCTTCTAAGAAAAGTGAAAATTCATCAAATATGGTATCAAGTTGTTTTTTAAAGCTAAAGGCTTTTTTTTCAACAAATATTTCCACATATTTTGCCACCCCGCCTGTGAAAATATAAAAAGATAGCAAATCTTTATTTGTAAAATTTGGGCAATTTTGTTTTAAAATCTCTTTTAAGGTATCTATACTAAAACTTTTTAGGTGAATTTTATTGTCCGCTCGTCCAAAAAGAGGCTCCTTTTTATCTTCAAAGATTTTTTTCATCAAAGAGTAGATAGAGCCACTTAAAACTAGATTCATTTTTGTTTTATCTTTGTATTCATCCCAGATATTTTGCATATCACTATATATGGAGCTATTTACATGTAAAAACTCTTGAAATTCATCTATAACTAAGGTAAAAGGTTTATCTTGAGCTAATTGCATGAGGTATTCAAAAAAAATTTTAAAGCTTTTAAATTCTCCTAAAATTCTAACATTTAAAGCATTTTCAGCCACCTCTACAAACTCCCCACAAAGCAAAGCCTCATCTTTTTTTGAAACAAATAAATATACCTTTTGCCCATAAGCTTCTTTGATAAGCTTTGTCTTCCCTATGCGTCTTCTTCCCACGATAACACTCATCTTAGAGGATTTTAAGGAAGATTTTTGAATATCTTGCAAATTTTTAAGCTCTTTTTGTCTATTGTAAAATTTCATTTTTTATTTTCCTTATAGTAACCTACATTATAGTAATATATATTACTATAAAATATTTAATAAGTCAATTGATGTAAACTAATTAATTTTTACTCAAAGTATTAATAGTTTTTTAGTTTGCCCTATCTTAACAGTAGAGCATTTTTTAACCATTCAAAGATAGTTTTCCTTTTTCAGATAATAAAATTGCCGCTTTGTGTGTTGATTTAAATTGAGACAAGATGATAATCATAACGACCGTGATTGGCACACTAAGAAGCATTCCCATAATGCCCCAAATTTTACCCCAAATAGCAAGGGCTAAGATGGTAACGATTGGGCTTATGTTTAGATTTTTTCCCATAAGTTTTGGCTCTATAACATTTCCTACTATTTGTTGGATAGCCCCAACGCTTACTAAAACTATGGCAAATGGTATGAAACTTCCAAATTGCAACAGGGCAAAAACCGCTGTAAAAATCGTAGCAACAAGTGAACCTATGGTTGGGATATAATTTAATATAAAAATTAAAAATGCCCAAAACATAGGAGAATTTACCCCGACAAAATATAAAACCAAAAAGGATAAAAATGCAGTAAGTAAGCTCATCAATGTTTTTACACGAAAATAACCCGCAAGTGATGATTCGATTTTTTGCAGTGTTAAAAGAACCTTTTCTTTGCTAGAAGCTTCAGGAAAAAGTGCGTCAATTTTTAGCTTAAAACTATCGGTTTCTAAGAAAATAAATAACAAATAAATCAATATCATCATAGATTGAGATAGAAGATTTGACAGGCTTGTTGCTAGTTTTGATAAGATATTTTTAATATCAAGTGATTGCATAATGGTATTGATTTGTGTTTCTAAATTGATATTAAAAAGTTCATTTATTTTTAGAACTATTGAATTTATATTTTTTTCATAGTCACCAAAAGAGGCTATCAGCCCCGATAGGCTACCAACGATGGTATCAAGTATAAGATAAACAAGTAAAAGAAGTAAACTCAAAATAACAATAAGTTCTAGTTTATCGGGAACAATTTTATCAAAAAATTTAATTTTATGAGCGAGTTTTCTAAGTCTAATCGTAGTAAACCATAGTAGTAAAGAAATTATAAACTGAGTAAGAATATTTTGACCATAAATTAGCACCAATACAACGCCAACTGCGATTATAAAAAAATAGGCTATATTCTTCATTTATTTATCTTTTTTTGCGTATTATTTCTTTTATGATTATCAATCATGATCATCGCAAACTTAGCACTAAGTGCCACAAAAGTTCCTGTTGAAAGAAAGGTGTAAATGATGGTAAAAATTTTACTTAAATTACATGTAGGAACTAGATCTCCATATCCTATCGTAGCCATAGTCATAACAGAAAAATATAAAGCATCAATTAAGCTCCAATTTTCTATTTTTGTGTAAAAAATGCAAGAGCCTATAAGTAAAATCACTATGAAGAAAAATAAAAATTTAAAATCTTCATCCCTTTTTACTCCTTGGATGATAATCTTAAAAAAACGATAAAAATTTATAAAAAACGAAAGCATGTTTATCCTACATTTTAAACTTTGATGTTAGATCTTAACATCAAAGTTTTTTACATGTTACTTGTTTACCTTACCCTTAAAATAAACCTTTAAAGGGCTTTGTTTCGATATCTCATACACATCTATTTTTAGCAAATCTTTTGATAATACCATAAAATCAGCCGATTTCCCAACTTCGATAGAGCCTGTTTGTTTTTCTATGCCCATGGCTTTTGCATTACTGATGGTATAGCCTTTTATCATGTTGCCAACACTTGCTCTGTCGCTTTTTTGCCCAAAAACAGGGGTGTCTTTGCCAAGTTTAGGGTCTTGTCTAGTTGCTCCCATTTGGATGCCCAAAAATGGATTTGCCCTATATTCTTGAGGTTTAGAGACAACATCACTAGAAAAACCAACATTTGCACCCGCTTTTATAAGTGAATTTATAGGTTGATTGTGGGCATATCTTTTCGCTCCTAAAGCCACATCGGAGCCTTTAAAAACCGTTCCGCCAACCCAATGAGGAGTAAAGTTTGCATGAACTCCAAGGGTTTTAAATCTTTTCATATCAGCAGGATTTACAACTTCTAAGTGAGATAAAGTTAGCTCAACTGGCAATTTTTTACCATATTCTTTTTGGGCTTTCTCATAAGCATTTAGGGCTATTCTCACAGATCTATCTCCCACTGTGTGTAAGTGCAGATTTATCTTATGTTTTGCCGCTTCTAATAACAAGCCTTTTAACTCTTTTTGGTTAAAAATTGTTCCACCTTTATTGCCCGGTTCGTTTGCAAAATCCTCTAAAACTGCTGCTGTGTTTATCTCATTCACTCCGTCAAAGTGGATTTTTATAGTGTTAAATTTTAGCAAATCCCCTTCATATTTTTTCCTATATTCAAGCAGTTTTGAAACCGCTGTTTTTAGTTGGCTTGGCATGTAAACATGATGAGTTGCTTCGTATCTTAAAGGTAGTTTTCCTGCTTTTTCTAACTTTTGTACGGCTTTGAAGATTACCTCTTCGTTGTTAAAACTTCCCGCATCCATTACAGCACCAACACCTTTATTTGCCAAATAATTTAGATAACTCTCAATGGCTCCTGTTAGCATTTCGGGCTTTGGTTGTGGCATATTTGACATGTAAGGCATTAGAACAAACTCCTTTACTCAACCTGTTTTTCTACCATTTTTATCTTTTACAAAAAACGACAAGCCCTCTTTTAAATCAGGGGTATTTTCATCTATCCCAAATGCCTTAAAAGCGGCAGTATTTAGCCAATAACTATGCCCACTGCTATCTAGCAAAATCACAATAGTAGCAGGAAAAATATCATCAATCTCCTTTCTATCAGGACCTTTGACGCCCCACAGAGGATTTGACCAAGTTCCAACCATCAAAAATGGTAAATTTGGATTTTCTTTAGCGATTTTTTTCAAATACGCATAGGTATCCTCTTTTGAAGTAGTCGGTAGTTGATATTTTGCCAATTCGCCGTTTCCTGAAGTAATAGCAACAAGCCCCGGGTGGGTGTGACTATCGATAAATGAAGGCATTACAATCTTTTTATTTAAATCAATCACTTTAGTATTTTTATCGATAAATTTTTTAGCCTCATCATTTGAGCCAACAAAACCAAATTTCCCATTTTTTACCAAAAAAGCCTCTGCTTTTGGGGCATTAGCATTTTGCGTATAAACATTTGCATTGATAAATACTTGTTTTGCCAAATCCATATCTTTTTTTGCTACATGTGAGTTTGTCAGCGAACATCCCGCTGCAAATATCAAAGCTGACGACACTAGAGTATAAGAAAATATTTTCTTCATTTTTTTCCTTTAATTTTTAGGTTAAATCATTCTAGCTGTTATTTTATTAAGGCGAGGTTAAAGCTAAGAATTTAAATTTTTGCTAAGGCAAATCTAGCCCCCTCTTTTGCGTGGATTAGTGTTGTATCGTAAAGCTTTACATCTGTGTCGTTTTGATTTATAAGCATGCCAATTTCCGTGCAACCTAGTATCACGCCTTGGGCTCCTTGTTCTTGTAAATCTTTAACAATTCTTAAATATTCTTTTTTAGATATTTCCTTTCTTTTACCCAAACAAAGCTCCTTAAAGATAACATCATGGAGTATTTTCATATCTTCACTACTTGGAGTTATAACCTCAATGCCAAATTTTTCAATCAATCTATTTTTATAAAAATCATCACCCATAGTAAAAGCAGTTCCAAGCAAACCCACCCTTTTTATGTCATCTTCTTTTAAGACTTTTGCGGTTGCATCGGCTATATGTAAAATGGGAATGGTGATATGTTTTTCTATATCTGGCACAACTTTGTGCATGGTATTGGTGCAAATTAGGATAAAATCTGCCCCTGCATTTTGAATATCCTTACAAGCCTTTCCTAAAACCTCTCCCGCTTTGTCCCAATCGCCACTTTTTTGAAGCCTTTCAATCTCCCCAAAATCAACACTTACCATAACTATCTTAGCACTATGTAAACCACCTAAACTTTCCTTTACATCCTCATTTATAAGCTCATAATAAAGTGCCGTGCTCTCCCAACTCATTCCGCCTAGTAAGCCTATGGTTTTCATTTTTTTCCTTTGTAGTTTATCTTATATTAATCTATTTTCATTATCATAAAAGTTTAGCATAATAGATTGAAAATTTCAAGGAGTTGCCATGATAAGCCAAATAGTATTTGCAGCGGGATGTTTTTGGGGAGTAGAGAAACATTTTGAGAGCTTAAATGGAGTTTTAGAAGCACATTCAGGCTACGTTGGGGGCAATTATCCAAACCCAACTTATGAAAAAGTGTTAAATTTTAGAAATTTAGATGCCAATAATGCAAAAAATATCATAAACTACACAGAGGGCGTTTTAGTAAAGTTTGATACAGAAAAATTACCCACAAAAACCCTCATACAATCCTTTTGGCAAATCCACGACCCAACCCAACTAAACCGCCAAGGAAACGACATTGGTGGTAAAATCGTAACACAAATCAAAGCCTTAGACAAATTTTACAAAGCAGAAGAATATCATCAAAATTACCTAAGCAAAAACCCAGATGGCTACTGCCCAAATCACTCCACTGGGGTTGAATTTAAAGAGGCTGATCTTATAACTCCCATGAAGGGGAAGGAAATAATCATAATTGAGAATGAAAATTTCTGTCCTTATTGCGAAAAACTTAAAAAAGATCTTATTTCAAACTATAAAGGAAGCATAAGATTAAGAACTTCATACGCAAAAAATCTAAAAGATTTTAAAATAACTTCAAAACTAGATGCAAGCCCTACTATCTTGTTTATCGAAAACGGAAAAGAGGTTTTTTCGCACATAGGATATATCGATGAAAAGGCATTTTACAAACTTTTGGGAGAATTTAGACTAGGAAAAACCAGCGAAGCTTATAAGGTGGCTTTTAGCAAAGATACAGACGCTAGATTTTGCAAACAATACGACATTTTCAAAAACACTCCAGATGGGGTTTTTATAGACAAACTTTCAGGGGATATTTTGTTTGATACTCGCGATAGATTTGATTCAGGAAGCGGATGGCTAAGTTTTTACAAAGCCGCCAAAAATGCCACCATCGAAAAAAATGACTTCAGCTACGGAATGCACAGAATAGAAGTGCTAGCCAAAAAAAGTGGCATCCACCTAGGTCATGTTTTTGATGAAAAAGGACATAGGAGATTTTGTATAAATGCTAGTGTGTTGGAGTTTGTAAAAAGGGAAGATTTGAAGAAATAGCTTAAATACACAATTTCACAAAATCTTGATATAATAAACCCATGAAAAAACTTGTCTTAATCTTTTTATTTGCTTTAGGCATTTTATATGGACAAAACAAGGATGTTTTACTCTTGCATTCTTACCATAAAGGGTATGTTTGGAGCGATGATATATCAAGGGCCATAGAAAAAAATTTAGCAAAATATCACGATATAGAATTAACCACCCTCTACATGGACACAAAGAGGATCTCAACACCCACCTATTTAGACAAGTTAGCAAAATTATACAAACAGCAATTATCTGGTAAAAATATAGATCTAGTAATAGCTAGCGACAATAACGCCTTTGATTTTGTCCAAAAATACCATGAGCAATTATTTAAAAATGTACCAATGATATTTTGTGGTATAAATAATTTTAATAAATCTATGCTTAAAAGCCATATGAAAAATCTAACTACTGGAGTGGTAGAGCAAGTCGATTTGGAAAAAAATATTGAACTTATTTCCAAACTGCAACCAAAATTAAAAAAACTACTCATCATAAATGACACCACCAAAACCGGACTAGTTATCAAAAAAAATCTACTGCCCCTCATGGAAAAGTATAGGAAAAAATTTGATATAGAATATGTGGATGATCTAGATCTAGAAAGTTTAAAAAGCAAGGTTAAACACCTAAAAAGAAGAAGTAGTGCCATACTTTTTATACTTCTTTTTAAAAAAAATCTCACCCAACAGCAAAATTTCAAACAGATAAAAAATGTTAGTCGTGTTCCGATCTATGGTTTGTGGGATTTTTACCTAAATCAAGGCATTATGGGGGGACTTTTAACCTCTGGACTTTCACAGGGCGAAGCAGTATCAAAAATGGTCATTGATATTTTACACAACAACAAAAACATCAAAGACATTCCCATCATAGAAAAATCCCCAAATGCTTATATGTTTGATTATAAAGAATTAAATAAATTTAATATAGATGTCCACGGAGCCATAGAAAATCCCATCATTATAAACGAACCATCCAAGCTTTATAGAAAATACACAAAAACCCTTCTTCTTGCTTTGATTGTTATCATGATCCTAACAACCATAGTTTTTGTGCTGAAAAAAAACATAAACAAAAGAAAGGAAATCGAACGAGTTTTACAAAATAAGGTTCAATTTGATAAAGCCCTTCTAGATACCATACCAAATCCAATTTACTATAAAAATGTTGATGGTGTT
>PDPI01000012.1 GCA_002746565.1 Pseudomonadota bacterium
TCAACAAGTTTGGATAGATAAGATAAAATATACTGATAAGATGCTACTAGCCTTTGAGTTTGAACTCCTTGCAAGAAAAGTTGGGCATCAATCACATCCAAAGAAGTTGCCATACCTTGCATGAAGGATTTTTTCCTAAGTCTTACATTCTCATGACCTAACTCCACGCTCGAATTAAGTCCCTCAAACTCCTCTAAAGCTTGTTTGGTTTGCTTATATGTTTTTTTAACCAAAACCGATAAATTTCGCCTTGCATCTTCTTGCATGTGGGAGATTTGCAAAGACTTACTATAGGCCATATCTAACTTTCCAGAGCGACCTTTTGAGCTAATAAGAGGTATATTTACCCCAACACCCACTAACCAATCTGGGGAATTTTTTAAGAGTAAGGAATCATTATGGTAAAGATTATAATTCCCAAATAAAAAGACTTCTGGATAATAAAGCCCCTTATTTGCCTTTATAAGCCCTTGGGTTTGGGTTTTTTTGGCTCTTAAAAGCTCAAGTCCAGGATAAGAAGATAGGGTTTTTTGTAAAAATGAATCTAGATTTGGCAAATTTTCATTTATAAAAAGATTTGTTTTGGTTTTTGCCACTCCTTTTGTGTGCAAAAGATTGCTAAGTGCTATTTGGGCTATCTCATAATCACTTTGTGCTTTTTTTGCATCAACTGCTGCCTTATCGTAACTTGCCTTTGCAAGGAGGGTTTCGACCTTGGGTATTTGACCATGGGAATACAATTTTTGCGAATGTTCATAATGTTTTTTCAAAGAATTTGCCACTTCTTTTTTTGTTTTTGCAACCTCTTTTGCTAAAGCTGTACTAAAATAAATACGTGCCAAATCCTCAAACTGGGCTTGTTTTGCCATTTGCAAGATCGCATAAGCTTCCTCAACCTCTCCACTAGCAACTATTTGGGCAGCTTCTATGCGTCCACCCGTAAATATGGGCCATATAGCCTTTATGGAGCTTAAAAATGTATCTTGTTTTAGTAATTTTATGGATGAGTTTTGCATATTTATAAACGAATTTGCCACCCCTTGAAAAGTTTTAGAAGCTATCATGGATGCTTGGGCTTGATTTTTTCCACCTTTTATTGCCTCGGCATAAGCCGCATCAGAAGAGATTTTTGCTACCCCTTTAACTATGGGTTCTAAACTTTTTCCATCTACCCCTAAGTCTGATAAACCAGAGCTTATGGGCTCATCAAGATGGGTATAAATAGCCGACAAACTAACATCTGGCCAATACAAATCCCTCATGGCAATTTGTTTAAACTTGGCTGAATTTAGATTTTCCCTCTTTGCTTTAAGGGCATAAGAATGCTCAACCACCCTATTCCAAGCATCCATAAAGCTAATTTCACTAGCATCTAAACAAACACCAATAAGTAAAATGATTTTAAATATATTTTTAGCTAATTTATATAACATAGAGAAAATTATATCTTAATTTATCTTAATAAAATTATAAGGTACTGACTAAATAGGAATTTAATCAGTACCGAAAACGGATTACAGATTACGGAAAACAGATAACTAGTAAGGTAAGCATTTTTTCAAAATGCTATTTATTTTTATGTTATTTTGTCAGTGCCAATTATACTTATTTTAAGATATTTTTTGTATAATAACAAATATTCTTTACAAACATATTAAGGAGAACGTAATGCAAAAGATCATTGCACCTTTACTTTTAGGTAGCCTCTGTGCCTATGCCCACTTTGGGCTTACTATGCCCTCATCAAATATTGTTGAAGAACAAAAAGATTCAAATATAAAAATAACTTATGCCTTTATGCATCCGTTTGAGCAAAGTTATATGAAGATGGAAAAACCCATAAATGCAGGGGTTTTTAGCGAGGGAAAACTTAAAAAGATAACTCAAGATCTAAAAAAAGAAAAGGAAACTTGGGTTAGTGATTTTAAGATAGAAAAGCCTGCTGTTTTTCAGTTTTTTGTTGAGCCAAAACCCTACTTTGAACCCGCTGAGGGGAAATTTATAAAACATTTAACCAAAAGTTTTGTTGAAGGCTATGGTGCTGGAGATGGTTGGGATAAGGCTATTGGTTTAAAGGCTGAGATTATCCCATTAACTCGCCCCTTTGGACTTTATAGGGGAAATCTTTTTCAAGGAAAGGTTTTATATAAAGGCAAAATCGTCAAAAACTGCGAGGTTGAAGTGGAATTTTATAATGATAAAGGCTTCAAAGCCCCAAGCGATACCCATGTAACCCAGGTTGTAAAAACCGATGAAAATGGTATTTTTAGCTTCACTATGCCCCAATCTGGATGGTGGGGATTTGCAGCTTTGATAGAAGATGATCTTAAATTAAAGCATGGAGATAAAAAATACCCAGTGGAACTTGGCGCAGTTTTATGGGTAAGGGCCGATGAATGGAAAAAGTAGATGCATATAAGTGAGGGGGTTTTACAAGGGGAAATTTTGGCAACTGGCGCTGTATTGAGCACTGGTTTGCTAATCTATTCCCTTAAAAACCTAAAAAATCAAAATATACCAAAAATCGCCGTTTTAAGTGCGGTTTTTTTCCTAGGATCATTTATCCATATACCCATAGGAATAAGCTCTGTACATCTTATCTTAACAGGACTTGTGGGAGCTTTTTTGGGATATGGGGCGGTTTTGGCCATCTTTGTGGCTTTATTTTTACAAGGCTTACTTTTTGGCTATGGGGGACTTAGTACTTTGGGGGTAAATACCTTTATTATGGCATTTCCTGCCATAATTGCTTTTTGGATATTTTCCCTAGATGTAAGCGGTAAGATCAAAAAAAATATCCAATGGTTTTTAGTTGGCTCGGTTCCTATCTTAATTAGCGCCTCCTTGCTTTCTCTAACCCTAGTTTTAAACGGAGAAGAATTTTATGCGGTTTCATCTTTGGCTTTTGTTTCAAATCTGCCAATTATGATAATTGAAGGAATCATAAGCCTTTTTGCGCTAAATTTCATAGAAAAAGTTGCACCAAGATATTTAAGGAAATAAATGAGATTTTTGTTATTTTTATTTATCGCATTTAGTTTTTTAGATGCGCACAGCCTAAAGCTTTTTGCCCAAAAAGATGGAGAATTTTTGCATGTTAGGGCGTATTTTAATTCAAAATCTCCCTGCAAAGAATGCGATGTAAAAGTGGATACACATAGGGGTAAAACCTTTAGCTACAAAACTGACCAAAAAGGAAATATTAAAATTCCTTTAAAAATAAATCCTATAAAAGTTGTTGTAGATGCTAGCCTAGGACATAAAAGCACTCTGGAATTATCTTTAAATTTGGAGGATAAAAAAACTTTCACTTTACCTTTTTGGATAAGGATTATATTATCTTTAGCTTTTATATTTGGCTTTTTTATACTTCTAAAAGCTTTAAAGAAAAAATGAAAATAAATACCCACATAAGCATTCTAATTTTAACCCTTTATAGCTTATATTTGGGGCTAAGCAGTAACTTATATGTAATGATGTTTTTGCCTTTAATGCTGGAAATTTACCGAAATAGAAAGAATATTTTGGGTATTTTTAAAAAATTAGCATTATTAAATTTTTTTATTTTACTTGTCGCTATTAGTGTTTATTTTTCAAATCCCCGCTTGGCAATTTTGATATATTTGCGCTCCAATATGGTAGTACTTTTTGCTCTAATGCTTTTTTATAATGCAAATTATTTTGACATTGCTTATGGACTTCAAAGATTGAAATTGCCCTCAAATTTAGTTAGTATTTTTTATTTTAATGGTAAATTTATCCATATTTTATCCCAAGATCTAAAAAATTTCAAAAAAAATCTTATCCTAAGAGGCTTTAAGCCTAAAGTAAATTTACTAAGCTATAAAACCTATGCAAATTTTGTTGGACTTTTATTTATCAGAGCCTTTTATAGGGCAAATAATCTTCACAATATCCTAATTAGCAGGGGATTTAAAGGTGAAATTTACACCCTAAAAAAACCCGAAAAAATAAATAAGTATGAGCTTATTTTGATCTTGATTACATTATCTTCACTTATAATTAAAAAAGGAGTTATCCTATGAGCTGTTCTGTGGGCTTAAAAAATCTTACCATAAAAAGAGACGATAAAATCTTACATGAAAATATAAATCTAAACATTTCCCACAAGGAAAAAATAGGCATTATAGGTACAAATGGAAGCGGAAAAACAACCCTACTTGAAACCATAGCAGGACTTCACTATCCCATCATTGGAAGTTTGGAGCTTTTTCACAACAAGATCCAAAATCCAAAGGAATATGAAAAATATAGGCATCTAATAGGCTATCTTTGTCAAAATTCCGACGAACAATTTTTATCCCCCAATGTACAAGATGACATTGCCTTTTCCTTATTGGCTAGGGGGATTGATAAAAAAGAAGCTACAATTAAAGCAAATTGGATAATGGATGAGCTTAATATTTCCCACCTAAAGGATAAAATAGTTTACAATCTCTCAGGGGGAGAAAAAAAGTTAGTCGCTTTAGCGGGAGTTTTAGTGTATGAGCCAAAAATAATGCTTTTAGACGAACCCACCAATGACCTAGATCAAAAAATGCAAAAAAAACTAAAAAACATCCTAAATAACATAGATAAAAGTTTCATCATAGTTTCCCACGATAAAAATTTTATAAAACAAGTCACCCACAAGATCTATAAATTAGACAAGAAAGGACTTAACCCCACAAACTAGACCTTAACTTTCCGTCCAACAAGCTTTTCAACAGATTTGATTTTTGAACGTAAAGCATTTGTTTTACCCTTCCTAATATCAAGTTTTATACTACTATAAACCCGGTTACAATCTTGCTCTAAAACCCCATAAGCCCTTTGGACAATTTTCAAAGCCTCACCTATATCGTCACTTTCAATTATCGTACCCATAGGCGTCAATTGATACTTCAAACCACTTTTATCAACCATATCAATAATCCGACCAACATACTCACTTTTACTCTCTTCACCATCGATTGGAAACATTGAAAATTCTAATAAAACTGACATTTTCTTCCTTTTATATCTGAAAAATAGCTCATAAAAAAGAGGTTTAAACCAAATTTTACAAAAACATAGTAAGTCGCTGTCAAAGCGACTTACTGCAGAAAATCACAAAAAATTATTTTTTAAAATTTATGATTTTTTTCCACTTTTCCTCCCCTACAATCTCTCTAAATTTATTAAGAGCATCTATTCTACTATCTATGGCTTCTCTTTTAAGTTTTGCTATTTTGTCAAGTAGATCTTTTACATCGGCTTTGGTTTTACCCTTTAAAACCATTCTTTTAAGCTTTTTCTCTAACTTAAAAGCTTCCCTTGTTTTACCTTGAAAGATAGGTGGATAAACTGCCTTTACTTCTTTTTTTATCCTCTGCATTTCTTGCTTAGTTACACCAATCTCCTTTGCATGTTGCTTTAAAACTTTCCCAGGATGGGGTAAAAGTACTAACTCATGGATAAGAAACTTTGAACCTCCTTGGGCATTTAGAAAACTAGAAGACACCAGTAAACCTAAGAAAATAACTAAAAGTTTTTTCATTTTCAAATCCTTTTTATGATATTTAATTTCAATATTTTAATTAAAATCCAGTTAAAAATTACTGAAATTTTAAACGATTTACTATATGGATGTATTTGGATTATTTTTTGCACCAGGGCAATTTTTACAACCACAAACCTTTGTTTTAAATAATGCAAAATAAAGATAAGCACAAGCTATAATCGTAGCCACAGCCAATATAAAATAATCCATCCATACTCCTTTTATATATCCCCCCATTTTTAATTATTCGGTAATTTCTTTGCTTGGTATGGTGGCCTCATGTCCCACACCAGATTTCAACAATACCTTATAATCACCTTTGGGTTTTTTAAAAGTGTATTCTGAATCTTCATTCATTTTTGCTTCAATAAGCACTTTTCCATCTTTTAAAACCTGAATTTTAACTCCACTAGCACCACTTCCATCGCTAAAACCGCCCTCGCAAGTAACAGTTCCATCGCCATTTTCAAAGCAACTCATTAAAATGGTATGCGCAAAAAGCGAACTAGCAACAAAAAGTGATGCAACAACTAATTTTTTCATGTATTCTCCTTTAATTGGGTTTTATTTTTATCAATCCACCAGACCAATTTATATTGCCACTTGGAAAAAGTCCTATTGTAATTGTAGCAAATAAAGTGGTAAAATAATAATAACTCATAGCCTCCAATCCACTCCAGCCAAGATTGTTACCCAGAGTAAAAACAAATGAAGCTAAAACTAAGCCTAATGCCATGGGAAACAAGGTTGCAAAAAGCATCCAAATATAGCTATTTGTTTGTATTTTTATAACTATCATAGTAGCAATGCATGGTGGGGTTAAAAGCATAAATATAATAATTGCCGTCGCATGCAAAGGAATATAACCACTATTTTTCAACAAAGCTTCTTCTGCCCTTTGCTTATTGGCTTTATTGTTTTCATATAGGCTTCCAAGTGTAGCAACAGCAGACTCACGGGCAACAAAGGAACTAAGAAATGCCACATTTATTCTCCAATCAAATCCAGCATACTTACTTATGGGCTCTATACTCCTTCCAATCATTCCTAAAATAGAATTTTCCACCTTCTCTTTTTTGATATTTCGTAAAATCTTATTTCTATCTTTTGATAAACTCCTTAGAGCCCTATTTATAGATCTTAGATCCTTATCTTTTCCCTTTACTATCTTGTAAAAAATAGCATTTTCTTTTTTAAACTCCGCATCTATACTTTTGCCATCATTCTTTGAACTTGCCATCATTTTTTTGGATTTGTAGGCATCATAATAATTTAACAGCTTTGAAACCTCTTCTCTAGTATCAAAAAGCCTGTAAAAATCACTTTTATTGACTTTTCTATCAAAATTCATAAGAGCTTTTTTACTCTGCATCTCATAATATGCTTGTCTTTTGTCAGAAATACCTGGAAACTGCAATAAAACAAAAAGTATAACTGCCACAGCCAATACTATGGTTACAACCTTTTTGATATAAAGCCAAACCCTCTCAAAAGCACGCAAAATTATACCCTTAAAGGTTGGCAAATGATAAGGTGGCAGTTCCATAACAAAGGGGGCACTTTGTCTTGTTTTTAATATGCTAAAAGTCATAAGTTTAGCCATAATCAAAGCAGTAAAGATGGTAATGGTTGAGATATAAAACATCATAATAGATATATTATCTTTAAAAAAAGCTCCTAGCAAAAGGGTATAAAATGGCACTTTAGCAAGGCAATTCATAAGTGGCACACTTAAGATCGTAGCCATCCTAGCCCTATCATCAGCTATACCCTTTGTACTCATAACCCCAGGAACTGCACATCCGCCCACAAAGGCACCACCTAAGACTAAGGGTAAGGTTGATTGCCCATGGAGTCCAAATTTTCTAAAAATCCTATCTAGTATAAAGGCAATTCTAGGCATATATCCCACATCTTCCATGATGGCAATCAGGGCAAAAAGTATGAAAAAAATGGGGATATAATTTAGTAGGGCATTTGCACTATTTACTAACCATATGCCAAAATCTGTCAAAATTGGAATCTTTGTTAGATCTGGACTAGGTAAAATAGATATAGCAAAATTTTTAAAACCAGCAAGAATAGGCCATGTATAATCGGTTAATTTATAGCCAAAAACGATGGAAAGCTCATACACTAAAAATATAATCAAAAATAAAAAGGGAAAGGCTAACCATCTATTTAGAACAATATTATCAATCTTTTCGCTTAGGGTATTTTTGTTGCTTTTCTTTTCTTTAACATATTTTCCATAAATAAATTCGCTATTGTCATACCTAAAAGTTGCCAAAAAGCTTTCAATATTTTGGTTAGTTTTTTTGGTAAATTTGTCTCTAAGTTTAAGGGAAATTTCTTTTATATTTGGTATATATTTGCCCAAAATTTTAAAGGCAAATTCGTCCTTCTCTAAAGCCTTAATACAAAGCCATCTGGAATTTATCCTTTGGTTTGCTAATCTATCTTGTAATATTTTTACAAAAGGTTCTAATTCTTCGTAATTTATTTTGAATTTTGTATATAATTTTTTATTTTTTGCTAAACTTACTATGGTTTTTAAAATTTCTTCCTTACCCTCACCCTTTGAACCATTAGCTTCTATAATGGGGCAAGCTAGGTTTTTAGAAATGGATTTTGTATCTATTTGAATACCCCTTCTTTTTGCCACATCCATCATATTAAATACTATTATCACGGGTTTGCCGATTTCTAAAAGCTGAAAACTAAGGTAGAGATTTCTTTTAAGATTTGAAGCATCTACTACATTTATGATAAGATCTGGATCTTCATTTAAGATGGCTTCTTTTGCAACCCTTTCTTCCAAAGAGAAAGAACTAAAAGAATAAATTCCAGGCAAATCTATAAGCTCTATATCTTCTCCATCATAGGAAAAAAATCCAGATTTTTTATCGACTGTAACACCAGGATAATTTGCAATATGTTGCCTAATGCCACTTATCATATTAAAAATAGTTGATTTACCACAATTTGGCTGACCAGCTAGAAGAACTTTTATCATAAGGGTTCAACTTCTATGAGAGCTGCTTCACTTTTTCTAAGGGCTATATTGTAACCTTTTATATTAAGTTCCATAGGATCATACAAGGGTGCTTCCCTTAAAATAGTAATTATTGAATTTTTAGTAAAGCCCATATCTAGCAATTTTTGCAAGATCTTGTCTTTTGCATGAAGTCTTACGATTTTGCATGTTAAACCAGTCTTTGTATCGGATAAATTCATGTTTTTACTCATTTGTTTACTGATATAATTTTATATTACTTTAGCTTAAACAATAATAACTATCATCATTGACACTGACTAAGTAGGAATTTAATCAGTGCCGAAAACGGATACCAATTATGAACAAATTTAAAACCCAAACTTAGATGCCAACCTAATTCATAGCTTAATTAATTTTTTTGATAATTAATCTTATTTCATACTTTTTAGTTATTTTTTACGCTACTTTGGCTATAATGACTAACTTAATAAAATTTGCAAGGTTAAAAAAATGAAAAAAGATATAAAAAAGGTTGTTTTAGCCTATTCTGGCGGACTTGATACAAGTATAATTTTAAAATGGCTCCAGGATGAATTTAACTGCGAAGTTGTTACTTTCACTGCTGACATTGGGCAAGGAGAAGAGCTAGAACCTGCACGCAAAAAAGCATTGGAGCTTGGGATAAAGCCTGAAAATATTTTTATAGAGGATCTAAAAGAAGAATTTGTAAAAGACTATGTTTTTCCAATGTTTAGGGCAAATGCCATTTATGAGGGCGAATACCTTCTTGGAACTTCAATCGCAAGACCTTTGATAGCAAAAAGACAAGCTGAGATTGCAAAACTAACCAGTGCCGATGCGGTCAGTCATGGGGCAACCGGAAAAGGAAACGATCAGGTTAGGTTTGAACTTGGATATTTGGGTATAAATTCAGATCTAACCATAATAGCCCCTTGGAGGGAATGGAATCTAAATTCCCGCGAGAAATTGTTAAATTATGCAAAAGAACATGGCATAAAAATAGAATCAAAACCAAATAAATCGCCCTATTCCATGGACGCAAACTTGCTTCATATTTCCTATGAGGGCTTAGTGCTTGAAGATCCAAACGCCGAGCCTGAAGAGGATATGTGGAGATGGAGTGTAAGTCCTGAAAATGCTCCAAATAAGGCTGAAATTATAGAACTTACCTATAAAAAAGGTGATCCCGTAGCAATTGATGGCGAAGAATTAAGTCCAGCTAAAATGCTAACACGCTTAAATGAACTAGGTTGCAAACACGGCATAGGACGCATTGATATAGTGGAAAACCGCTTTGTTGGTATGAAAAGCAGAGGCTGTTATGAAACTCCAGGGGGAACCATCATGCTAAAAGCACACAGGGCCATTGAAAGTATTTGCCTTGATAGGGAAGCAGCGCATCTAAAGGATGAGCTAATGCCAAAATATGCAAGCATGATCTACAATGGATTTTGGTTTGCACCAGAGAGAGAAATGCTTCAAGCTGCCATCGATAAATCCCAAGAGAATGTAAATGGCAAGGTTAAGCTAAAGCTTTATAAGGGAAATGTGATGGTTATAGGCAGAAGTTCAAAGAAAAACAATCTCTTCAATGCAGAGTTTTGCACCTTTGAAAAAGATGATGTTTATAACCAAAAGGATGCGGAAGGCTTTATAAAATTAAATGCCCTTAGGTTTATCATAAGTGGCAAAAATAAAAAGTTCTATGGGGACTCTTAAAAAATAAAAAAGGATAAAAAATGAAAGTATTACTTGTAAAAGATGTAAAAAGTTTAGGAAAAGCAGGAGAAATCAAAGAAGTCAAAGACGGATATGGAAGAAATTTTCTTATCAAAAATGGCTTCGCACAACAAGCAACAACAGAGGTTTTAAGAAAGCATAATGCACAGCTTAAAAGGGCTGAGGAAAAAAGACAAGATGAAATAAAAGAGCTTGAAAGTTTGAAAGCAAAAATAGAAAAAATAAATCTTAAAATCAAAAGAAAACTAGGTGCAAATGGAAGTTTATTTGGAGCTGTAACCAAAGAAGAAATCGCAAATGATCTAAAAGATCAGCAAAAACTGCAAATCGATAAAAAAACCATAGAGATCGATAAACCCATAAAAGCCACTGGAGGCTATGAAATATCCATAAAGCTAGGACATGGAATACACGCCTTACTTAAAGTGGAAATCATAGGTGAATAATAATGTTTGATGCAACTACCATTTTAGGCTTTAAAGGGGATAAAAAGTCTGTTATTTGCGGAGATGGGCAAGTTACCTTTGGCAACACCATTCTAAAGGGAAATGCCACAAAGATAAGAAAACTTTATGGCGGCAAGATACTAGCGGGTTTTGCAGGAAGCACAGCGGATGCTTTTAATCTTTTTGATATGTTCGAAGGAATGCTTGAAGAAAAAAAAGGCGACTTGCTAAAATCAGCCATAGAATTTTCAAAAGCCTGGCGAAAGGATAAATACCTAAGACGCCTTGAAGCTATGATGATAGTTTTGGATAGAAAAAATATCTTCATTTTAAGCGGAACAGGCGATGTGGTTGAACCTGAAGATGGGGAGATAGCAGCTATTGGAAGTGGAGGAAATTATGCCATTTCAGCCGCACGTGCACTAAGAAAACATAGCAATTTAGATGAAGAAGAATTAGCAAAGGAAAGCCTAAAAATTGCAGGAGAGCTTTGCATATACACAAACCAAAACATAAAAACTTACACGATAGAGGATTAAATGACGCCAAAAGAGATAGTAAAATACCTTGATGAATATATCATAGGGCAATTTGAAGCAAAAAAAGCCATAGCAATTGCATTAAGAAACAGAGCAAGAAGAATGAAACTGCCCCAAGAAATCCAAGAAGAAATCATGCCAAAAAACATTCTCATGATAGGCTCAACTGGAGTTGGAAAAACCGAAATTGCAAGGCGACTGGTAAAAATGATGAGTTTGCCCTTTGTAAAAGTTGAGGCAAGCAAATATACAGAAGTTGGTTTTGTTGGTCGCGATGTGGAAAGTATGGTTAGAGATCTTATGCAAGCATCTATAAATCTGATCAAAGAAGAACACAGGGAACAAAATAAAGATGCCATCGATGAGAGGGTTGAAAAACAGATCATAGAAAAGCTTTTACCACCCATCCCAAAGGGTGCAAGTGGCGAAAAACAAGAAGAATATAAAAGAAGCTTTAAAAAGATGTTAGATCGGCTTAAAAACGGGGATTTGGATGAACTTAAAATAGAAGTTCAGATAAAGCAAAGCTCTACTCAAGATTTAGATAATCCAAATATGCCCCCAGAGATCATCAAAGCCCAAGAGGGTTTCATGCAAATTTTAGGCGGATACAATAAGCCAGTAAAAAAAGAAATGAAGGTAAAAGATGCCAAAAATGCCCTAAGAGCAGAGGCAAGCGAGCAACTCTTAGACATGGAGGCAGTAAAAAGCGACGCAAAACAAAGATGCGAAAATGGAGGGATTATCTTCATAGATGAGATAGATAAAATAGCCGTTTCATCCAAGTCCCAATCCCGCCAAGACCCAAGCAAAGAAGGGGTTCAAAGGGATTTGCTACCAATTGTTGAAGGCTCAGCCGTACAAACAAAATACGGAACCATAAAAACCGACCACATCCTTTTTATAGCTGCAGGAGCTTTCCACCTAAGCAAACCTTCAGATCTAATCCCAGAACTTCAAGGCAGATTTCCTTTAAGGGTTGAGCTTGAAAGCTTGGATGAGAGTGTTTTATATAAGATTTTAACCCAGCCAAAACATTCCCTTTTAAGGCAATATGAAGCTTTGATGAAAACTGAAGAGGTGAATTTAATCTTTGAAGATGAAGCCATAAAAACCATAGCAAAAATCAGTCAAAAAGCAAATGAAAAAATGGAAGATATAGGCGCAAGGAGGCTTCATACGGTGCTTGAAAAAATCCTTGAAGATATAAGTTATGAAGCGGACTTACACAAGGGTGAGGATATAAGGGTTACCAAAGATTTAGTCCACGAAAAGTTAGATGATGTGGTAGAAGATGATGAGACTGCGAGGTATATACTTTAGTGGCAACACCAAACCAAGTAAAATCAGGTTTCATAGCCGTAGTTGGACGCCCAAATGCTGGTAAAAGTTCGCTCATAAATAAAATTTTGGGCGAAAAACTTACTATGGTTTCCAAAAAAGCCAATGCCACTAGAAAACGCTCCCTTTGCATTCACATGCATAAAAATCATCAACTCATTTTCATAGATACACCCGGCATTCACGAGACCGAGAGGCTTTTGAACCAATTTATGCTAAAGGAAGCCTTAAAGGCAATGGGAGATTGTGATTTAGTTATATTTTTGGCCCCCGCTAGCGATGGCTTGGGAGAATATGAAAAATTTTTAGATCTAAAAAGCGATAAGATACCCCATTTGCTTATTTTAACCAAAGCCGATACCATTTCAAATGAAGATTTGCTTAAAAAAATCAAACTATATCAAAAATACCAAGATAAATTTAAAGCCCTCTTGCCCCTAAGCATAAAAGGCAAGGGGGATGTGGATTTTTTATGTGATGAGATTATAAAATATTTACCAAATCATCCGTATTTATACGATCCCCAGATCCTAACTACCCAAAACATGAGAGATATTTACAAAGAATATATAAGAGAGGCCATTTTCAAAAATACAAGTGAAGAGATCCCATATTTTGCAGATGCTATCATAAATAGTGTGGAAGAAGGGGAAAAGCTTATCAAGATTTTTGCAACCATAGTGGTAGAAAAAGGTACGCAAAAAGCGATCATACTAGGAAAAAATGCATCAACTTTAAAACGCATAGGCAAGGACGCAAGAATTTTGATGGAAGATCTCTCAAAAACTAAGGTTTTTCTAAAATTGCATGTGAGCATAAAGGAAAATTGGAGTAAAAATAAGAAAAAGCTCGGCGAAATAGGTTATTTTATTTGATCAAGGTTTCATTTTTGATATAATTTAAACACAACAAATATAGGAAAAAAGATGGATAAAGACAAGAAAAATATCAAATCCTTGCAGATAGTCTCCATTGATCCTATTTCCTTAAAATCTTATATATACAACAAAAACAAAATACACCCAAAAGATCTTACAAAAGCAAATACTAAAAAAGAATTTTATATAACATTTATTGATACAAAACATATCATATCCGGAGTAGTAGAGCTTAGCAAAGAAGTCGGCAAGGAGGATTTAGATCATGCTATTGAGCTTGAAGCTTATGGGAGTTTGGAGCTAGATCCTGCTATCGAATATAAGATAATCCACTCGCAAATAGATACAAAAAATGTGGAAAATAAACTTTTTAATGTTTTTGCCCTTGATGTGAATCTTATCAAAAACAACTTTCAAAAGATAAGTTCTAAAACAAAATATATAGACCATATAGCAGCAGCTCCCTTTTTAATATCTGCCCTATACGAAAAAAAAATGCTCCAATCAAATGGCGTCGATTGTTTTATATATTTTCAAAAACATGATGCCTTTTTTGTTGCTTATAGAAATGGAAAATATTTATATTCAAAATCCCTAAACTATTCTTTGCTTCAAATAAAGGAAAAATTTTGCAAATTGCTTGGGCAAAAAATAGATGATGATACTTTTTTTACAATGCTAACAAACGAGGGTTTAAACACTTTAGATATTGCTTGGAAGCAAAATCTCATGGAGCTATTTGGAGATATATTTTTACACATCAATGATATTGTAATCTTTTTTAAGGGAAGTTGCCAGATTGAAAATATAAACAATATCTATCTAGGCTCAACAATTGGCGATATAAGCGGAATGATTGAGTATTCTCAAAATTATCTTGGCATAGAAACTAAAAGGTTTAATTTTAATATAGCTGAAAATACAAAAGAATTTTATCTAGATCAGATGCATATACTTATGATACTAACAGCACAAATATATCAAGAAAATCAAAATGATCATTTAAATCTCAGCATATTTAAAAGACCCCCTACTTTTTTCAAAAGACCTTCTGGAATTATAAGTAGCATAATCATACTTTCCCTACTAATATCCCTAAGCTATCCTGCTTATCAGTTTGGGTATGGCTCTTACCTAAACTTTAAAACTAGCCTAAAAGAAAATGAATATAAAAAAGTTCATTCAAGCGCCCAAAAAATGCACAACACTATTTCTGGATTGGAAAATAAAAAAACAATAGCTCTAAAAACACTCAAAAAAGAAAGAAAAAACCTACAATTTAGAGAAAAAATACTAAATGAGATATATGACAAAAAAGTAAAATATCCTATGAAAGCTAGCATCTTAAACGATCTATCAAAGCTAATCAATAAAAGAGGGATAAAAATCTCTTCTTTGAACCTAAAAGATAAACAAGTGATGATTTGCCTAAGAAGCAAAAGTGATAGGCAATTGACCATGTTATTAGAAGATATTAGTAAAACTAAATCCTATAAAATAAGCACAAAAGAGATCAGAAAAATAGAAAATATCAATTTATACGAAAGTAATGTAACAATAGGAGTGCTTGATTGAAAAAAAATAATTTATTTGAAAAAATAGATATTTATTTTTTAGAAAAAAAGAAAAGTGATACTTTGCTAGTTGGTTTTATGCTTGGTGGTATCATTGCCTTTTTGATCTATACTTATGTTTTTCCACTAAGTGAGTCCTACTACCGATCTAGCCTAGTTCAACACCGAAATATAACATCCAAACTAACAAATGAAAAAGACTACGTCCAGATCAATATTCAAAAAAATAAAATAGCAAACCTCCAACAAGAACTAAACATCATAAAAGATAAACTTCAAAGCTCAAAAGATAAAAATAATTATATTGATAAAAAACTCAAGAAATTATCCTATCTACTTTTTGAAAATAAAAGCTGGACAAATTTTTTAGATCGCATATCCAAAGTGGCGCAAGAAAATGGAGTTCAAATAATAAAAATAATAAGCAAAACAAATAAACCCGATTTTAATAAAGTTGAACGAATGCTTAATATATCAGTTGATCTAATAGGAAGTTTCCACGGGATTATGAATTTTATAAATACCTTAGAAAAAAATAAGATCATGGTTGATATAAATACAATTAAACTCACAAGCAAAGAGCAAATCGAGGGAGAATTAAATATAATAGTTTGGGGAATAAGATATTGAAAATAACATTAAAATTTTTTATAACCTTAGTTTTTATCTTAACTACTTGCATCTCATATACCAAAGACCATAAACAATACAAAGCCTATGATAAACTTTTCAATTCCATAAATAAAAAAAGATATGGTCTATCAAAATCAAATATAAATGCCACCCAAAATCCATTCGCACTAAGCAAAACTATGGAATATAAAAAAGAAAAAAAGAAAAAAAATGACACAAATAATACCATCAAAAAAGCTGAACCTTATAATTTAATTGGTATCATATCAGATAGGATAAATATCAATGGAAAATGGTATAAGATCGGCGATGTTATAAATAATTATGAAATTATAAAGATAAATAATCATAATGCCATCTTACAAAATGGAGATAAAAAACTTGAATTAAGGCTAAATAAAGGGAAAAATGGTGTTGTTATTAAAATCAATTAAAAAATCAATTAAAAAATCAATAATAACTATAATCTTAACAATAATACCCCTTTACCCAAATATAGCATTTGCACAAAAAACAAAACAAAAATGTCAATATAAAACCTTCAACATAGCCGCAACAGAGTTAATTACCATATCAAGTCTAATAGATGGCATTAGTGATTTGTGCAGTTTTAGTACCATAACTAAAGATCTAGAAGCTAAGAAAATACTAGATAAAAAATTAAATGGTATTAATATAAAAAATATGTCCTTATATGAAATTTTTGATCTAGTTTTACTAGAAAATGGCATTATGTACACATATAAAAATAAAATCTTAAAATTGTGGGCCTTAGAGACTAAAACTTTTAAGGTTGATTATATAACATCCATTAGGGAAGGAACAGCCACTTTAAGTGCATCTGTTGATGTGGAACCAATTGTATCTGGTGATATCAAAAATAAATCAAAAGCAAGTGAAAATGAAATAAAGGTAAGAGAAAGATTTGACTTTTGGGCAACTTTAAATGAAGAAATAAAAGCATTGCTAAACAATGGAAGCGAATCTTTTGTGGCAAAAAATCCCATCATAAACACAAACACAGGATTAGTAACCATAACAGCAACAAAACCCCAACTAGATAGGATAGAAAAATATTTAGATCAGTTAAAAAATAGACTTCATAAGCAAGTTTTAATAGATGTATCCATTATAGCAGTTGAGCTATCCAATGATTATACAACCGGAATTGATTGGAGCAAATTTCAACTATCTATAAACAAAAAGGCAAATGCGGGTGGCATGTATAGTAGCACTGGAAAAGCTGAGGCTAATTTTTTAAATACCTTAAACAATAGTGCAAAAAGTATCAATATCATCAATAGTTTAAATTTTTCAATGGAAGGGTTAATAAATTTTATCAAAAAGAAAGGAAATAGTAAAATCCTATCAAATCCAAAAGTAATAACACTAAATAACCAACAAGCCCTCATAACCATAGGGGACAATATCAATTATAGGGTTATACAAGAAAATTCCATTGGCAAAGACAAAACTTCCATATCCTATACCCCTTATAGTGTTTTTATAGGGGTTTTACTAAACATCTTACCTGAGGTTTCCGATGATGATAAAATAATGCTAAGAATCAACCCATCTTTGAGCAATTTTAAATATTCAGAAGATGACCAAAAACAAGTCGCCATAAGAGAAATCGCACCAGATACTTTGGAAAAAAAATTATCCACGGTTGTTAGGGTAAATGATGGGGATACCATCATACTTGGTGGACTAATAGGTCAAACAAAGGGTAAAAATAAATCAAGCGTTCCGCTTTTAGGGGATTTGCCCATAGTGGGAAATGCCTTTAAAAGCACCCAAGATATTATAAAAACTACCGAATTAGTCTTTGTCATAACGCCCCATATATTAAATAAAAAAAATACAAAGGATGTGGGAACATCCTTAAAAAATCTAGGTTTTTCCGAGTCTTTATATGAATAATTTTGGTGATGTTAAAAATATTTTTATCGAGGGAGATGTGTTTGATTATATTGGTCTTAATAAGTCTGTATTTGCCTATGAAAAACTTGTAAAATCCTTACAAAAACCCTTAAAGTTAGTACTTTTTTATGGGGATCCTGGTTCAGGGAAAACTTTTATTTTAAAGAAAATATATCAAGATCTATCCCCTGGGCAAAAAATAGTATTTTTACCACAACCTTTTTTTGATGAGGGTTCATTTTTAAGCACTTTACATAGTGAAATTTTTCCAGAAGATGAATATATTCAAATTAGCGGATATGAAAAATTTTTAAAATTATACAAAATTAAAACATCAAATAGTCAAGACTCAAAGGACGTTATCGTTCTTTTAGATGAGGCCCAATTATATCCGGTAGATCTAATTGAAAAGATAAGGTTATTGTCTGATACAAGATTGTTTAAATTTTTATTTACAATTCATGAGAGCAAAAAGGAAAATATTTTAGCAAAGGATTATTTCAAAACTAGGATTTGGGAAAGCATTAAGATGCCAAATTCATCTTTAGCAGAGGTGGAGAACTATCTGAAAAAGAAGTTTTTACTCCATAACAAAATAGAATTTTTCTCCCTCTTTAAACCATCTCGCATAAAATTAATATTTAAATTAACAAGGGGAAATCTAAGGGAAATCAACAAGCTTATGTATAAATTATTTGAAATTTATGAATACTATGAACTAAACCAACCATTGTTGATGGATAAAAATCCAAGCAAGATAAAATATCTACAAATGGCAGCAATCGATTCAGGATTAATACATGCTTGACATCATTGAAATAAAAGATCTTGAAAAAAGATGGTTAATTTGGAAAATAAAATCAATCTTAAAGATAATTTTTATATTTTGTATTATTTTATTTTTTATACTAACATCATGGCTGATATATAGCTATCTACCCTTGGTAGCTAAAAATATAAATACGAAACCAAGCAGAGACCAAGTTATGGCTAAAAATGAAACATTATCGCAAAATACAATAGAACAATACATAGAAAATAATGAAGAAAATAGTTTGTATGGAGAAGAAATTTTAGATGGATCTGAAGAAGAATTGATAGAGCTTGAAGATGTTGAAAACGTCGATGAAGTTGAACAAACTAAAAAAGTTAAAATTAAAAAAAATACACCAAATAAAAAACCAAAAATAAACATCCAATCTTCAAATATGGAAAAATATAGCCACTTGATAGAAAAATTTGATTCAACAAAAAATGTAATATTTGCACTCATGATAGCGGAAGAATATTACCATGACAAGGATTATAAATCATCTCTTAGGTGGTCCATAAGGGCAAATAGTATAGATCCAAAAAATGAGAGAAGTTGGATCATATTTGCAAAATCCATGGCAAAAAATGGTTCTAGTGAAGATGCCATAAATGCCTTACAAGAATACCTAAAACAAAATCCAAATTCTTCGCAAATCAAATCTTTAATTTTTGAAATACAAAACAATAAATACTAAGCTAGCTAAATATGAATGAAAGATTAATAAAAACTATCCTAGATTATCTAACACAAAATAGAATCATAGATAAACAATCAAGCAAAAAAATAAGCAAATTAAGCAAAGAAAAAGAAAATACTTTAGGCTCCATATTGGTAGATTACAAATTTTTTGATGAAGATAATTTATTTATATTATTGCTTGATTTTTATAAAAATAAAATAGTAAGCCTAGAGGATATAAGCAGAGAATTTTCAATTGATTCAGAAAAATTTTTAAGATCTTTTGCTAAAAATATGGATTTAGAATATCTAGACTTGGACTCTTGCGATGTGGATTATACCATATCTAATAAAGTCTCTTTGGAAAAGCTTAAAAGATATAAAGCACTTCCCATAAAAGAAGATACATTAAATATATATGTTGCCTTAAAAGACCCTCTAAATATACCAAATCAAGAAAACGTACAAAGACTTTTTGGTAGAAAATTATTAAAGCCAATAATAGCCCAGCCAGATCAGATAGAAAAATATCTAAATAAAATGGATTTGCAAAAAAGCATTAAAGGATTGGTTGATAGTATAAGGAAAGAATTAGCATCTAATTCCATCGATGAATCCCAAGATAGTTCTGGCATTTTAAAACTTATACAAACCATACTAAAAACTTCTATTTTGGCAAGAAGTAGTGATATTCACATTGAACCAACAAAAAATAACTGCATAGTAAGAAGCAGGATTGATGGAATGCTTAGCGAAACCTTTATCTTTGATAAGGACATCTACCCTCCCCTTTGTTCGAGATTAAAACTTTTATCAAACATGGATATAGCAGAAAAAAGAAAACCCCAAGATGGACGTTTTTCAGCGACAATCATGGGTAAAGAGTATGATTTTCGCATCTCAACACTTCCTATTGCAAATGGGGAAAGTATGGTTTTGAGAATACTAGATAAATCCAAAGTTATGATAAAGTTAGAAGATCTAGGTATGCATAGGGTAAATTATGAAAGATTTAGCAAAGCCATGAAAGCCCCACATGGTATCATCTTTGTTACAGGACCTACAGGAAGCGGCAAAACAACCACCCTTTATGCCACCCTAAATGCCATCAAAAGCATACAAACTAAGATAATCACCATCGAAGATCCAGTCGAATATCAACTAGATCTAACCCTTCAAACCCAAGTAAACGAAAAGGCTGGACTAAGCTTTGCCTCAGCCCTTCGTTCCATCCTAAGACAAGACCCTGATATTATAATGATTGGAGAGGTTAGAGATACTGAAACCTTACGTATAGCCATACAAGCAGCCCTTACTGGACACCTAGTCTTCTCAACCTTGCATACAAATGATGCTATAAGCGCTGTTACTCGTATTGTCGATATGGGGATTGAGCCTTATCTCATAAGTGGTTCCCTAGTGGCGATCGAAGCCCAAAGATTGGTAAGAAAATTATGTCCTTATTGCAAAAAAGAAGTAATCCCACATCCTAATATAATCAAAGATATCTCAAAGTATCTACCCAAAAATTATAATTTTTATAAAAATGTGGGTTGTGAAAAATGTTTACAAACTGGATACATGGGAAGGAAAATGCTCTCAGAAGTTTTGCCTGTTAGTGAAAAAATAGCAAGCATGATAGCAAAAGGATATAGCAAAGACAAGATAAAAATACAAGCCGATAAAGAAGGTTTTGTAAGTATATTTGAAGATGGTATCATAAAAGCAGCAAGGGGAATTACAAGCCTAGATGAAGTCATGAGGGTATCAAAATTTTGAAATATTATGAAGTTCAATATATCATTAGGAGCAAAAGAGGAAAGAAAATCATACAAGCCCAAAATAAACTAGATGCTCTAAATATAGCAAAGCTAAACAAATTAGGAGTTATAGTTAAGATTATAGAAACTTCACCGCCAAAAAAAGAACAATTTGAAATTTTAAAGGACAAATTACTTCAAAATGCTAGGATAAAAAGTATTAAACTGCCAGATCTAATAGCAGCCATTAGGCAGTTAAGCGTTATGACAAGCGCTGGTATTTCGATACACGATAGCATAAAAGAGGTAGCAAATGCCACTGAAAATAAACATTTAAAAAACATTTTTCAAAAACTTGATGATGACCTAAATATCGGTAGCAGCCTAACAGAAAGCTTGATCCCTTTTGAAAGCCAACTGGGCGAGGTTACCATTGCTATGGTTAGGCTAGGAGAAAGCACTGGAAATATGGGTGAGAGCTTGTCAAAACTAGCTAACATACAAGAAGATATTTGGGACAATGCTCAAAAATTTAAAAAAGCCATACGATACCCCATCACCGTGATTATAGCCATTGCCATAGCCTTTATCATTCTTATGTTATATGTTGTTCCTAGATTTAAAGAGATTTTTAAAAAGCTAGAAGCAGAACTTCCCATGCCAACAAAGATCCTTTTAGGTATAGAAAATATCCTTAGCAATTATGGTCTTTTCATGCTGGGAGGGATAATATTTTTGATTATATTTACAAGATTTATGTATGCTAGCAATGAAAAATTTAAATATTTTATAGATAAGCATATTTTATCCGTTTATTTGATAGGAAAAATTATATTTTATTCCACCATGAGCAGATTTCAGTTAATCTTTACCCAATTAATCAAAGCGGGTATTCCCATAGCACAGGCACTTGATACATCTTTAATAACGATTGAAAACACTCATCTTGAAAAAAAGCTAAAAAGTGTTAAGATATCTGTTCAAAAAGGTGTTTCTTTAACGGATGCTTTTAGGGATACAAATTTATATGAGGGCATGTTAATACAGATGATTAGAGCAGGAGAAGCTAGTGGTAATTTAGATGCTATGCTTGAAAAAGTAACCGATTATTATAAAAGTAAATTTAGAGATATCATAGATAACATATCTAGCTACATTGAACCCATTCTTATAGGATTTTTATCCCTTATGGTCTTGCTTATGGCACTTGGGATATTTATGCCTATGTGGGATATGGCACAAGCTATCAAGGGTTAATAAATTTTTATAATTTTTTCTTCTATTTGAGCTATTATAAAGAGTAAAATTGATAAAATTTCAAAATAATAATAATTCAAAAAATTTAAGGAATTTTATGAAAACAAAGAGTTTGTATATAGCAAATAAAAATTATGTGGATGATAGCATCTATGGAGGATTTATATCTTTATTAAAACAAAAATTTGATAAAGTGTGCATTTTTTGTCCCATAGGAGATAAAAAGGATAATCCAAATACCCTCTTTACCATCAAAGAAACCAAAGATTTTCTATTACAACACAATAGAATCAAGTTTTTTCAAGAGATTATAAAGGCATTTAAAAAATTAGAAAAGGAAAATGATTTTGTTTTGTGTGAGGGGGTTGATATTAGGTTATTTGGGGTTAATTTTAACTTTGATATAAACCTCGAAATTGCAAAAAATCTAAGCATTGCCTATGGAAATATTCTAAAAGATTGCGATGATATTTTAAACAATATCACCATAGAATCAAACTCGGTAAAGGCAAGTGGCTGTGCTCATTTTGCAAGTTTTGTCATAAATGCCAATAGGGAAAAATTTTCTTCACTAAAATTACCCGCGCCTATCTTGACAAATTTTAAAGATGCCCTAGATTTATTTGACAAAAAATACCCAACCCCCATCACCCCATCCATGTTTGAACATACCCTATTTGAAAAGGCAAAACAAGATGTAAAAACCATAGTTTTACCCGAAAGCGAGGATGATAGGATTTTACAAGCTTGCCATGAAATATTAGAAGAAAAGGTTGCAAATATCATACTTTTAGGAAAGGAAAATAAAGTTAAACAAAGGGCAAAAAAACTTGGATTAAACCTAGATCAAGCCAGGATCATCGACCCTGAAAACTCCCCTTTAGTAGAAACATTTGCAGATATTTTTTATGAACTTAGAAAACATAAGGGGGTAAACAAAGAAGAAGCCCTAAATATAGTAAAAAATCCCACATATTTTGCAACCATGATGGTTTATGATGGAGATGCCCACGGGATGGTTTCAGGAGCGGTAAATACAACAGCTGATACCATAAGACCAGCTTTACAAATCATAAAAACCAAGCCAGAGACAAGCATAGTTTCAAGTGTATTTTTCATGTGTTTGCATAAAAATGTTTATGTATTTGGGGATTGTGCTATAAACCCTGAGCCAACCCCAGAACAATTAGGACAAATTGCAGTAACTTCAGCTAAAACCGCCAAAGCCTTTGGAATGGATCCAAAAGTTGCTATGCTTTCTTATTCCACTGGAGATTCGGGACAAGGAGAGGCTGTAAAAGATGTTAAAAAAGCTCTTATCTTTGCTAAAAATACCGATAAACATCTAAAAATAGATGGACCCATACAATTTGATGCAGCCATAGATAGAAGAGTTGCCATCAAAAAAATGCCAAATAGCAAGATAGCAGGAAAGGAAAATGTGTTTATTTTCCCAGATCTAAATTCTGGAAATATAGCCTACAAAGCAGTCCAAAGAACCACGGACGCCATCGCCATAGGACCCATTTTGCAAGGACTCAAAAAACCCATAAACGACCTAAGTAGAGGTTGTTTGGTTGATGATATAGTAAACACCATAGCCATCACAGCCATACAAGCACAAGGAAAATAAAATGAAAATATTGGTCTTAAATGCGGGAAGTTCATCCATAAAATTCCAACTTTTCTTAATGGAAGAGAAAAAATCCATAGCCTCAGGCTTAGTTGAAGCCATAGGAGAAAAAAATGGAGCCTATAAGATAAAATGCCTTAAAAGTGGGAAAGTAGAAGAAAACAAAAACTGCCCCATAAAAGACCATTCTGATGGCTTAAAGATCATACAAAAAAATCTAAAAAAAATGGGTATTTTAGATAGCCTAAATGAACTAGATGGCATAGGTCACAGGGTAGTTCAAGGGGCAGATCTATTTTCAAAACCAACCCTTATCGATGAAAAAGTAATAAAGGGAATAGAAAAGATTTCCCCCCTAGCCCCCCTCCATAACCCTGCCCACCTAAAAGGAATCAAAACAGCCCTAAAACAAGCTCCAAATGTCCCAGAAGTAGCCGTTTTTGACACAGCATTTCACCAAAGCTTACCCCAAAAAGCCTACATGTACGCCATAGGATACGACATGTATGAAAAGTATCAAATCAGAAAATACGGCTTCCATGGCACCTCCCATTACTACGTGGCAAAAACAGCAGCAAAGCATCTAGGAGTAGATTTTGATAAATTTAACGCCATAAGTTTACATCTTGGAAATGGCTCAAGTGCTTGTGCTATAAAAAATGGAAAAAGCATAGATACTTCCATGGGTCTAACCCCCCTAGCAGGACTAATAATGGGAACAAGATGTGGAGACATTGACCCATCAGCCCTTTACTACATCTCGCAAAAAACTAGCAAAGATATATCTTGGATAAATAACTATCTAAACAAAGAAAGTGGCTTAAAGGGATTAGCTGGAAGCAACGATCTAAGAGATATTCTTAAACTCATAGAACAAGGGGATAAAAAAGCCATCTTAGCTTATGAAATGATGATTTATCGCCTAAGTCAATATATCGGCTCATATTATGCCATATTGGGAAGATTAGATGCACTTATCTTTACTGGTGGCATAGGAGAAAATGCTTCTGCGCTAAGATATGACACATGCAAAGACTTAGAACATCTAGTTTTACATATAGACAAAGATAAAAATGCTAAAAAAGTAGAAGGAATACAAGAATTAAACAAAGATCAAGCCAAGGTTAAAATCCTAAAAATCCCAACCAATGAAGAACTTGAAATTGCACTGCAAACTAGGAAAGTTATAAAAGAGAAGATGTAGATGTTTTTGTATTTGCATGAAAATTTAGTTATTTATATTTCGGAAATAACTGCAAATGATGTAAAAAATACAAATGATTTTGACAAAATGATAAAAAAATTGGATAAAAAATAAGATCTATGTTATAACCAAGAAATATTAGTTGAACTTATCTTGATATGCTTTATGCTTCCTGCGTATATTTGGTGGTGTTTTAATTCTTCTTGGGATATTTGTTTGTTTAGGACTATGCCACCTATGTAGAGTTCTAGTAAGACTTTATCGCTGTTATTTTGGGCTATGATTGAATTTACTTTTACCCTTAGTGCATCTTGAATGTTGCTTACAAAACTAATGTCATTTGAATTTATCAATACTACGGAATTTCGTTTTTTGTCCTTTGTGTTTTTTAGCACTAGATTTTGTCCATCTAGGAATTTTTTTACCAAATCTCCGTTTTTGTTTTTTTGCCATGGGGCAAAGAGTAGATTTATATTGCCACTTTGGACCACTCTTCCATTTAGCAGGGCTATTTTTTTGTCGCAGATGTGATTTAGCCAATTATGATCGTGGCTTGATATTAGAATGCTTGTGTTGTATTTTTGTTGTGATATTAAAATGGCTTCTTTGATGAGCTGGGCAGAATTCACATCAATCCCGCTAGTTGGCTCATCTAGGATTAAAACCTTTGGTTTAAGGATTAGTCTTGCTGCTAAAGATACCCTTTGGGCTTCACCGCCTGAGAGTTCATTGTATTTTCGCTTAGAAAAACTTTTATCCAATCCTACTAATTTTAAGGCTTCTTTTACAACCTTTCCTAGATCACCTTTGTGCTTTCTAAGCTTTAAACCATAGCTTATATTTTCAAACACACTTCTTTTTAAAAGATAGGGATTTTGTGGCACCAAAACCACACTTTGCTTTTCTTGAAAGCTTAGTTTGTTGCTATCTATTCCCTCATATTTCAAAATTCCACTAGATGGATCTTTTACAAAAGCAAGCAGGGAAAATAAAGTGGATTTTCCACTCCCGTTAGGACCGAAAAAACCTATAATTTGCTTTGGATCTAAACTAAGTTTTTCTATATTTAAAACTTCTTTTTCATTATAAGATTGTTTTATATTTTCAAGCTCATATAAAGCCATCAAACCCACCTTCTTCTTATGAAAGATAAGCCTATATTTACACTTAAAGCTATGGAAATTAACACCATTCCAAGGGCTATGCCTGTTACAAACTCACCCTTTCCGGTCTCTAAGGCTATGGCTGTGGTTATGGTTCTTGTGTGGTATTTTATATTTCCTCCAACCATCATTGAGATGCCAATTTCTGTGATAATCCTACCATAGGCTGTCATAGCTGCGGTTATAAGACCAAATTTAACTTCACTCAAAGTGGTTAAAAGAATTTGCAATGAATTTGCTCCCATTCCCTTTAAGCATATATAAAGCCTCTTATCCACCGCTTCAACTTGAATGGCAGTTAATGCCATGATGATGGGCAAACTCAAAACTATCTGCCCCACAACTATGGCCCAAGGGGTAAATAGCAAATCATATTGTCCAAAAACCCCAACGTAAGAAAACATAGTATAAGCTACCAAACCAATAACAACGGTTGGCAATGAAAGTAAGGTATCCACTAAAGCCCTTAGGGCACCTTTGCCATAAAAGTCATAATACCCCAGGGCAAAACCTAGGGGTAAGCCTAGAAGTAAGCTAATAAAAAGTGACCATGAAGAAACACTTATGGTCGTTTTTATGGCTGAATACACACTTTCATTGCCCGAGGCCAAAAGATTAATGGCCTCGTAAAATCCATCGGTAAATAGATTCATATATGCTTTACTTCCCTACTTGTCGGCATTTGGGATAAACAAAGCCTTATCTAATAATCTAAAATCAGCTATAATCTTTTGAGTGTTCGCATTCACTATCCAATCGGTAAATTTCTTAGCAAGGGAAGGTTTTGCATTTGGACATTTTTTCTTGTTGATTGTAATTACAGAATATTGGTTAAATAAACTCTTATCGCCCTCAACTACGATCTTTAGAGGATTTTTGTCTTTGTGCTGAGATTCGTACTTGATCCAAGTTCCCCTATCGGTCATGGTATAGCCATCTTTTTCGCTTGCCATATTGATAGTTCTTAACATTCCTTGACCAGTTTGCACATACCAAGCCTCATTTTCGGGTGCTTTTTTTAGGGCTTTTTTCCAAAGGGATATTTCTTTTTTGTTTGTACCCGAATTATCCCCACGGGAGAAAAATTTATTTTTTGTATCTTTGATTTTAGCGAGGGCTTTTGAAGGAGTTAAGCCAGCGACCTTAGCTGGATCTTTTTGTGGTCCAACGATAATAAAATCATTGTACATAACCTGCCTTCTATCAACACCAAAACCACTATCTACAAATTTTTTCTCACTCGCAGGAGCATGGACAAATAAAATATCCACATCGCAGTTTTTCCCCATCTTTAAAGCTTTTCCGGTTCCTGTGGCAACCCATTTTAGGGTTACACCCGTTTGCTTTTCAAATTTTGGTTTTAGATAATCCAATAAACCTGTATTATCCGTACTAGTAGTCGTTGCCATCATCAAATCACTTGAAAATAAGCAACTAGCCAATAAACTCGACAACCCAAGGGTTAAAAAAATCTTTTTCATAACTTTTCCTTAATTTAATATATTTATTTTTTTATCTAAAAGTTTATTATCAAAACCGATAACAAACACCTCTTGATTTACCTTAAAGCAAGAACTTTCTTCATCGCTTACAAGTAAAGCATTGCTCTTGTGAAAGGCTGTTATCATTCCTGAACCATATTTGTTGTTTTGTGTTGCTTTGAAACCTCCATTTTTTAAATTTCCAAGGACTATATTTACTCGCCCTTTTTTTACTTTAAATTCTTCTAAATTTTTCGCTAAAATAACATCGTGGTAAATCGCCCTACTTCCTTGCATTTTAGATAAAACTTGCAAACCAAAAATCCTCATATTTACTAAAGCAGTCAGAGGATTTCCCGGCAAACACATAACAAAGGTTTTATCCATTTTTCCAACCATGATGGGGCGACCTGGTTTTATATTTACCCCATGAAAGGCTGTTTGTAATCCATTTTTTAAAAAAGCTTCATACATAAAATCCGCATCTCCAAAGGAAATGCCTCCACTTGTTATTATCACATCATAATTTTTTAGATCGCCGATATAGGATATGCTTTTTTCAAGACTATCGGGCACAACTCCGCAATAATCTGCCTCAAAGCCATTTTCCTTTAGCAAGGCAAGCAAGGCAAAGGAATTACAATTATAGATCTCCTCATCATCGCTTCTTTCCCATGGTTCTTTGATTTCATTGCCTGTGGAAACTATGGCTATGTTTAGTTTTTTAAAAACTTCCACCATCACTATGCCTTGACTTGCCAAAAGCGCTATGGATGAAGAGTTTAAAACCTCGCCCTTTTGCAAGATCACACTTCCAACTTTAAGCTCTTCTCCTTTTAGTCTCAAATTTGAGCCTTTTTTTTCATCCTCTGGGATGCTAACATTATCATCATTGACGTGTAAACATTTTTCTATGGGAATTATAGTATTTGCATCACTTGGAACCTTGGCTCCTGTCATGATTTTATAGCATTCATTTTCAGCTAAATTTGGTTTTATACCCTTATCTCCTGCATAGATAATTTGTTTGATTTTTAAGGTTTTTCCCTTATTTTTAATATCATAAGCAAAACCATCCATGGCAGAATTATCAAAGGCTGGAAGATTTTTTTGGCATACAATATCCTTTGATAAAACTCTTCCTAGGGCATCTGCTATACTTACCATCTGGGTTAATTTTGTTGGATTTGCAAACTCCAAACTTTTTTTCACAGCCAACTCAAAATCTAAATATGTTAATTTTTTAGCCATTTAATGCCCTTATTTGTCTATATTTTTTATGGATTATCTTTACTAACTGGGAGATTTCGTCATCACTTAAACTATTAGAAAAACTAAAGCCTATGGCATTTGTATTATCAAGACCGCAGTTCATTTCTTTTATGATTCTAGATGGTTTAGAAAGTCCTAGGGCACAGCCCTCGCCATTTGTGATAAAAATCTCTTCAAAGGCTAAACTTCGTATAAGCTCCCTTGCTCTTATACGCTTAAATCCCACATGCAAACTACATTCAAAGGTTTCATTTGGATCAACAAATAAAAACAAATCATTTCCAAAAACATCTTTTAACTCTTGTAAAAATCGCCCTTTAACATCATTTTGAAAATGTTGATTTTTTAGTCCTTCTAAAACTAAGCTTACAGCTATGGTATCGGTAAATCCTATACTTTTTTCTTCGAACATATTTCCGTTAAAAAGTAAAACCGAAGAAGAGCTAAAACCGCTTAGTTTGTAGGTATCAAAATATACAGCATCTGAATTTTTTGAAAAGTCCAAACTTGCATTTGAGATTATAGATGCATTTGTTAGGGTTTTTATATGTTTTAGATCAACTCTAACAAAGGTATCCATAATAAAAGATGATAAAAATAAATAATCATATTCATTGTTTTTGATATCATTTAAGTTTATTTTTCCGTCTTTTTCTAGGTTTACCCAAAGTAGCTCAAAGCCTAAACTCTCAAATAGCTTTCCAGCTTCTATCAAAGCTTCACTTTCTCCTTTGCAAAGGGCGATCTTTCCTTTTTGATTTAATTCTAAAAATAAACCCAAAAAGCCGTATTTGCAAAAGGAAAAAGTATTTAACCACTTAAAGTCAAATTTATTTAAAAGCTCTTTTTTTATTGCTTCATATTCCTCATTTTCACTTAAACTATCCAGAGATAAATTTGAAAAAATATGATTTTTTAGCATATTTACATGCATAAAATTAAGTTTCACCATTTCAATTAGCCTTAGCATTTATTATATATTTATCGTCAGTCAAAAATAGTTCATTAAATCTATTTTGGGCATATTTTTTGATATCATACTCTAAAATTTCATAGGTTTGTATTATCTCCCTTGCCTTTGGACTAAGGGTACTTCCGCTATTTTCACCCCTTCCCTTTTGGGTAAAAACTAGATCATCTTCTATATGTTTTTGTAAAATCTGTATATGGTTCCAAGCTTTTTTGTAATTCATACCAACCCTCCTAGCAGCTTGGGAAATGGAGCCTGTTTGATCGATGTATTTTAAAACTTCCGTTTTACCACTGCCAAAGATTAGATCTTGATTGTTATCTTCTATCCAAATCTTAACTTTCACATTCATATTAAACCCTTGTATCTATCCTGCCTTGATGGGTATAAACATTCATTTTTCTACCCCTAGCAAAGCCAATCAGTGTAATCCCGTGCTTGTGAGCCGTTTGCACTCCTAGATAAGTCGGCGCTGTGCGTGAGACTATGATGGGAATTTTATGCATAACAGCTTTTGTAACCATCTCTGAACTAAGCCTCCCTGATACAAAAAGAATGGACTTTGTTGTATCGAGTCCTTTTAATTTACACTTTCCAACAACCTTATCTATAGCATTGTGCCTACCTATATCTTCTGATGAAATAGTAGTTTCATCAAGTAAATAAACCATAGCCTTATGCACACATCCAGTTAGCTTATAAAGCTCACTTTCTTGGTAAAATAAACTAATTTCATCCAAGATAAGCTTAGGACTTACCTTAAAAGCGGTTTTATTAAAAGGTACTCGCAACTCCCCTGCTGCAGTACCAGTTATCCCTCCCCCACAACCGCTTGTTAAGGTTTTTTCCTTATAAAGATTTTGTAAACTATCTTCATTTATCCTAGCTTTTACATGTACATCAAGTCCATTTTGGCTCAAACTCAAACTCTCTATATCATCAACCGAGCTTATAACATTCTCACTCATTAAAAAACCCACCGCATGGGCTTCTTGATCGATAGGGATACTCATCATAGAAATTGCCTTCACACCATTTAAAAAAACATTTATCCTAGCTTCTTCAATGGTTAAGTCCTCAACCTCTTTAACCTGATCTCCTGAAATTTTATCTATAACAATCTTTTTTAGGTATCTAGCATTATTCATGCTTGTTATACTACCTTTTTTTCTTTTAATTGTTTATAAAATGTACTATGTAAAATCTCAACCTCTTCTTCTTCTTTGTATCCTGTAATCATACTATGTATAGCACCCTTTATGGCAAAGATCGACATATAAAGATGCACGAAAAATAAGGCAGCCACATACATTCCTAAGACATTATGCACAATGGCACTTCCCCTTAGGTAATCAATTTGACTAATTCCTAGATCTTGCAAAAATGGTATATGAAAATCTTGAAAAGACATGCTAAGTCCAGTAATTATCATTATAATCCCACCAAGAGTTGCTGCCCAAAACCATGTTTTTTGTCCCGCATTAAACTTGCCTGCTGGAACTGGCTTTTTCTTTTTGCTTAGATAACCACCCACAATCAAAAGCCACTTAATATCAACAAAGGCTATAAACATATCCTTAACCCACATGAAAAACATGGGTAAAACGGCAATGGCAAAAACAAAGGTGGCAGCAAAATGCAATTCTTTACAAATTCTTACAAATTCTCCTCCACCAATACTAGCCCCAAAGACCATAACAAAACCAGTGGGAACTATAACCACAAAGGAAATTCCTGCCCACCAGTGGACTATCCTATGGAAAAGATTAAAAACATAAATCTTTTTCCTATCATGTGCAAATACCATAGGTCCTATGATCAGATAATGGAGCAAAAAAGCTAATGGAACTCCTATGGCTATGCCAAGGAATATCTTTGTAAAAAACTGCCCTTGAAGGATGGTAAACCAATGTCCTAGATGCAAGGAGCCAGATTTGTCGTATTGTAAAATGCTTGTCAATAAATCTTTACCAAATATTGCACTATTGTGCTCTTGCAATATCTCACCCGCAAAAGCACCCATTGCAAATAAAGTAAATAAAAATAATAACGTTCTTTTCATAAAACTTCCTTATTGTTTTTTGAAAATATGCAAAAGGGGCTAGATCACCCCTAAAGCACATAAGCTTAGGATTTAAATTTCATTTTTGTTCCGTAAGCTTTGTCCCAACCATAAGGAGTAGGAGCTTTTTGCACTCCATGTCCATAAGAAAGAACCCTTTGTCTAAACACATCTGCAACTTCCCTTGCTTCTCCCACAAGTAAAGCTTTTGTTGAACACATAGCGGCACATACGGGAACTTTTCCCTCGGCAATTCTATTTTGTCCATAAAGCTGTCTTTCTTTTTCGCTATTTGTTTGCTCAGGACCACCTGCACACATGGTACATTTATCCATAGCTCCCTTTGTTCCAAATGCCCCATCACGAGGAAATTGAGGTGCACCAAAAGGACAAGCATATAAACAATATCCACAACCTATGCATGTTTCTTTATCGTGTAAAACTATTCCATCTTCTCTTATATAGAAACAATCCACAGGACAAACCTGCTCACAAGGAGCATCGGTACAATGCATACAAGCCATTGATAAGGAAAATTCTTCCCCTTGCTTACCCTCATTTAAGGTTATTACCTTTCTTCTTGAAACAGAAACAGGCAATTCATGGGCCTCATCGCAAGCAACTGAACAACCATCGCAATGGATACATCTGTTCTCATCACAATAAAATTTCATTCTTGAATATTTTGTTTCACTCATAATTAAGCCCTTTCTATTCTACACAAACCACCCTTGGTTTCAGGGATTTGCGTTACTATATCATAACCATAATTAGTTATCGTATTTGCACTTTCACCAACGGCATAAGGAACGGTTCCTTCTGGATATTTGTGAACTAAACTCTTACCCTCAAAAAATCCAGCAAAGTGGAATGGTAAAAATATCCTATCTTCACTAACACTATAAGAATATCTTGCCTTAACCTTGATCTTGGTGCCCTCTGGAGAATGAATCCACATCATAGCACCATCTCTAATGCCGTGGCGTCCAGCTAGTCCTGGATGGATATCGCAGAACATTTCAGGGGTTAATTTAGCTAGATACTTACTAGCTCTATTTTCAACACCAGCTCCGTTCATATTTACAAGTCTTCCCGTAACTAGGTTCACAGGGAAATCTTTTGCCCAGTCTGACTTTGTTTGTCTTGAAATATATTGGGTATCAACTCTGTAGTGATTCTTCTTGTCTGCAAATGTTGGGTACTCTTTAACTAGATCAAGCCTTGGAGAGTGAAGGGGTTCTCTATGGAGTGGAATAGGATCAGCAAAGGTCCAAACCTTAGCCCTTGCCCTTGCATTTCCATAAGGAGCCATTTCCCTTTCCATACATTTTTCAGCTATGATGTTTGAAGTATCAACTTTCCAGTTTTTACCTATCTTCGCCTTTTCTTCTTCGGTTAGAGTAATGCCTAAAACTTCTTCTATGTTTTTCTTTGTGATCTCAGGATAACCATCTGGATTTGCACTTCCCTTTGGAGCACTTCCCTTAGCAGCTAGTAAATCAAATCCGTCATGCTCTAAACCAAATCTATTTCTAAAGCCCATACCGCCATCGGTTACTTTTCTATTTATATTATAAAGTATTGGGCTTCCGCAGTGGGTTTCTGTCCAACATGGCCATGGAAGTCCGTAATATTCACCGGCCATTTCTCCGTATCCTCTCATGGATACTTCATCAAACATATGCCAATTTTGCTGATGTTTTTTAAGTCTAGCAGCTGTCCAACCTGTTAATCCAATGGTTTTGATGATTCTTGCTATCTCATCGGTTGCATCTTCGGGCCATTTAAATTCTTTTTTATTTTCCCTAACTAGCATTCCAGCGGTTAGTTCTTTGTAAAATCCTAACCTTTTAGCAAGTTCAAACATAATATCTTGGTCAGTCTTGCTCTCATACATTGGCTCAACTACCTTATCTCTCCATTGGGCTGATCTATTTGTAGCTGTAACTGAACCACTTGTTTCAAACTGGGTTGCAGCAGGGAGAACATAAACATCATCTTGCTTATCAGTTAAGATGGCAGCTTCGTTTACGAAAGGATCTACTAAAACTAGCAATTCAAGATTGTCAAGTCCTTCTTTTACCTTCTTTTGTTGGGCGATAGAAGTGATACCATTTGCCATTACAAAAAGAGCTTTTAGGTTAGTTCCAGCGTTATGGATAGCGTCATTGCCATCTTTTCCACCTAAAACTCCAGCCCACCAACGAGCCAATGTAAAGCCTTTTTTATTCATCCAATCTTTTGACTTAAAACGTCCTTTTAACCACTCATAATCCACATTCCACATTTTAGCAAAATACTTCCATGAGCCATCACTTAAACCATAATATCCAGGCAAGGTATGAGATAGACAACACATATCGGTAGCACCCTGAACATTGTCGTGTCCTCTTAGGATGTTTGTTCCGCCACCCTCAATTCCCATGTTTCCAAGGGCAAGTTGTAATATCGGAGCCATTCTTGTGTTGGATGAGCCGTTATTGTGCTGGGTTAAACCCATAGCCCAGACTAAAGTTCCTGGTCTAGTTTGTGCGTAAACCTTTGTTATTTGAGTTATAAGATCAACACTAACACCAGTTACATCAGCAACCTTTTCAACCGGCCAATTTTGGGCTTCTTTTATGATATCTTCGAAACCATAAACCCTATCTTCTATAAATTTCTTATCTTCCCATCCATTCTTTAAAATGATGTTTAACATACCATACATGAATGGAATATCAGTACCAGGTCTAATATGAGCATACAAATCCGCCTTAGCTGCGGTTTTTGTAAAACGAGGATCAACTACTATTAGTTGGGCATTATTTCTTTCTTTTGCCTTTAGAAAATGTTGAAAACCAACTGGGTGGTTTACCGCTGGGTTTGCACCAAAAATTATAATCGCTTTAGAATTTTGGATATCTCCTAGGGAATTTGTCATAGCTCCATAACCCCATGTATTCGCCACACCGGCGACTGTTGAGCTGTGTCAAATTCTAGCTTGGTGATCTATGTTGTTGGTTCCAAACAT
>PDPI01000023.1 GCA_002746565.1 Pseudomonadota bacterium
ATTAAAATTTTCAAATTCACTTTTAGGGTTGTGGAAAAGGATGTAATTGTAAAATTCCCTCCAAAAAAGCTCCCTTATGAAAAAATCACTTCCTATAATTTTTTTATAATAATTAAAAATTTGTTTAGGAGATATAAGCCCAAATCTCAAATGAATGGACAATTTTGAAGTGGCATCTTTGTAAAAATAATCCCTATCTTTTTTATACCTTTTTATCTTTTGAGCAAAGTTTTCCAAAAGTCTATCTAAAGGTTCACTGCAAAAATTTGGCAGGCTTTGTTTTTCAAAGCCCATTAGATCTAGATTGGGAACTTTACCATAATCAAACTTAGCCAATCTTAGCTTTTTATTTCTTTGATATTCCGCAATCTTACTTGAAGAGAGCAAAACATCCAAAGAATTATAAAAGGGTGTAAAAACTTTGTAGGGTGTTTGGTCATTTTTTAGATGCTCCCCTGGGTTTAGGATAAAGCTATCAAGATATCTTCTAAGGGGTAAAATCTCACTTACTTGCTTATCTCTTTTTTTGGCATAATCATCAAAATCAACCGAACATAAAACCTCATCAAAATCATCTTTTAATGAATTAAATATTTCAAAGGGTTTTCCATAAAATATAGCCAAATCCAAGCCTATTTTTTGAAGCTGTTTTTTTAATCCCAAAACAGAATCATAAATAAAGCTTATCCGTTTATCATCTTTTGGCAGGGAAGATAAGATATGCTCATCAAATATAAAAATAGGCAAAATCTCACCCCGAGCATGGGATAAAATAGCATTATCCCTTATCCTTAAATCTCTCCTAAACCATAAAATTTGCCTCATTTATAAGCCTTTATGGATGAGCGAAAAGAATTTGTTTTGGATAAAAGATATAGCTTCTCTAGGGGTTGAAAATATAATCTTCTCAGGACAAAAAGCAGAAAATTCAAAGTATTTCCCAAGCATATCAATGATAAATTTATCCCTACAATGACCTCCATCATACCTACATTTAATACCCAAAAGACAAGATGACACCCCAAGTTTCATTTTAAACCTTTTTTGCCTATTATAATATATTTTAAAATTTTTGTATATATTTCATAGGTTTATTATAAAAATAACTTATAATGTAAAAAATATCTTTTTTTCGTCAGTTTTTATTTTAAAATCTTATAAAATCCCGCAGCTAGCCCATTTAACTTTTTTGGAATTTTGAAAAAATTTATATTTTTTTGCTATAATGGAATAATAAAATTTAGGAGATTTATTTGAAAAGATTTTTATTATTAGTGGGGTTTATGCTTCCCTTTAACTTACAGGCTAGGGTTTATGAAAATTTAGATCTAAATGAAGCGATAAAACTAGTTAAAAGGCAAAATATAGAAATTAGCATTGCAAATTTAAATGAACAAATTAAGATGCAAGAGTTAAAATATGCCAAGTCTAAACACTTTGGAAAACTCGATTTTACTCAAAATTTCATGCGTTCAAATGATGGGGGAAATGTTTTTGGTTTTGCCCTTTCAAACAGAGAGGCTAGTTTTAGAAATTTTGGCTTTGCATCTTTTTTGCAAAATCAACAAAATCCAAATCTTCTAGATATAGAACCAGAGGATTTAAATTATCCAAAAACTAGAAATTATCATCAAAGCAAATTTAAATTTACTTTACCAATTTACACAGGGGGAAAAATAACAAATTATAAAAAAATTCAAGCTTCCATGCTAAAAATTGCATCCTTAGAAAAAAGTCAAATTACTAAAGAAAAAATTCGTCAGACTAAGAAAAGTTTTGCGGATATTATTTTGATTGAAAGTTTTCTAAAAAACCTTAAAATTATAGCCTCAAACATCAATAAACTTGAAAATATGACAAAAAATATGCTCAAAGAAGGTTATGCAAAAAAGATAGATGTTTTAGAAATCAAGGCAAAAAAAGCAGATATTTTACGCATGATAAACCAATCTTTAGAAAACAAAAAATTAAGTTTAGAATTTTTATCCTTTTTACTAAACGGGGAAGTGAGATCCATAAACACAAAGAGCAACTACATCCCAAAGGCAAGACCTATTAAAAAAACCGATGTGGAAAATATATCTGATTTTAAAAAAGCTAAAGAAGCCCTAAAACTCTCCGAAGCAGGGCTAAAAATGAGTAAGGCAAATTTCTTACCAAATGTGGGTTTCATGGCAGAATACGGCAGTAGTGATGAGAAATTTTTAAAACATTTTAAAAAACATGATGCCTATGGCATAGGAATTGGACTAGAGTGGAACCTCTTTAATGGTGGTGGAGATGTTTATAACTACGAAAAAGCTAAAATTGCAAACCTAAAAGCAAGGGAGCAGATAGCTTTAGCAAAAAGCGATTTGTGGCTGAAAATCTCTAAACTAAATACCCAAATAAAAAAGCTAGATTTTGACATTTTAAGTATGGATGCGGAATTGGATCTAGCAAGGGATATTTACAAAAATTACCTAGGACGATATAAGGAAAGCTTGGTTTCTATCAATGACGTGCTTATAAAGCAATCCAAAGAGATTGAATTGGTTTTAAAACTCAAAGAATTACAAAACAAAAAATACGACAAGATTTTTGCCCTAAAAGCATTAATCGAAGGAGATGATGAATGAAAAAGATTTTACTAATCTTAGCACTTTTGGGCTCAAGCTTGCTTGCTAATACCCTAGAATTAGCAGGAACGGTTATCTCGGATAACAGAAAAAATATGACAAGTCGCTACATGGGATTTATAAAAGAAGTTAGAGTAAGTGAGGGCGATATGGTTAAAAAGGGAGAGCTTTTGTATTCAATCGACTCAAAAGACATCGATAGTGCCAAAACCCAGGCCGAACTTGCCATCTCCCAAGCTATGCTTAGCTACCAAATGAATGAAAACCAATACCAAAACGCAAGGCTAAATCTTCAAAGACACAAAAGATTACTAAGTAAGGATATGGTTTCAAAATTTGACGTGGAAAACCTTGAACTAAGCGTAAAAAACTTAAAAGCCATGATAAAAATCGCAAAAAGTCAGGTTCAGCAAGCAAGGGCTAAACTAAATGAAGTAAATGATAATTACAAATACCTCCAGATAAAAGCTCCAAATGATGGTGTAGTGGTTAATGTAAATATAAAAGCAGGGGAAATGGCATTGCCAGGAAATCCAGCCATTGTGCTCTCAGACTTATCAGATCTAAAAATCCTAACTGAGATAAGTGAAAGTAATCTAAAGGATGTAAAAATCGGAACAGGGGTAAAAGTAAGGGTTCCTTCCATAGATTTACAAGCAAAAGGAAAGGTTAGTGCCATCATCCCAAGTTCAAACCCCATGGCACATACTTTTTCTATAAAAATTTCCTTTGACTATAAGGGATTTACAATTTATCCAGGCATGTATGCCCTAGTGAGTGTTGAGAAATGAAATTTAAACCAAAAGATATAGCAGGAAAAATTGCTTTAAGTTTTTTTGATAATCCCCTAACCCCACTTTTTGGTGTTATATTGCTTTTGATTGGAGTTTTTGCACTACAATTTACCCCAAGAGAAGAAGACCCGCAAATGGAAGTTAGTGGAGGCTCCATCATAGTTGCCATGCCAGGAAACACACCAAAGGAGATAAACGAAGTCATCGTAAAACCACTTGAGAGAAAAATAAAAGAAATAAAAGGGGTAGAATACGTCTATGGCATAGCAAGTAACGGAGTTGGCATAGTAAATGTATCTTATCTCATAGGCGAAGAAAAAGAAAGTTCAAACCTAAAGCTTTACGATAAGGTCATGCAAAACATGAACCTTTTGCCAAAGGGAGCATATCAACCCTTGGTTAAACCCTTTGATATAGATATAGATATACCCATAGTAAACATAGCCTTTTACCAAAAAGACGGCTCAAAAACCTCCTTTACAGGACTTTTCAAAGAAGTTCGCTCCATTCAACAATCCATAGCAAGTATAGAAAATGTTTCAAAAACTTCCCTTAAAGGCGAACATAAAGAGCAGTACAATATAGACGTTGATATGTATAAATTAACGGGATTTCGAATTTCTCTAGGACAGATAGCATCTAGCTTAAAATCCCTAGCAACCAATGTTCCAAATGTTGATACCCTAAGCAAAGATGGAAGGCTAGTGGTTTTTGGCATCCAAAATGCAATCGAGAGCATAGAGGATATAGAAAACATCATCATAGCAAACCACAGGGGTTCTCCTGTTTATCTAAAGGATGTTGCAAAGGTTAGTTTAGGGGAAAATGTGCAGGATTTTAGAAATGCTTATATAGATTTTAAAAAGAATGGAAAATACCAAAAACAAAAACGTCAAATCACCCTTGAAGTCTCAAAACTAAAGGGTACAAATGCTGTTTTTATAGCCAAAGATGTCATAGAAAAATTAGAAAGCTATAAAGAGGAGTTAAATCAAAAGGGTATAGGCTACATAGTTACTAGAAATTACGGGCAAAGGGCAAATGAAAGCGTAAATGATCTAGTAAGCAACCTTCTGATTTCTATGGTTATAGTTGTTGGTTTGTTGGTTTTCGTTTTGGGATGGAGGGAAAGTTTGATAGTTGGCTTTACCGTTCCTGCCATCTTTGCTATAACGCTTTTTGTGGATTATCTAACGGGGCAAACCATAAACAGAATAACCCTTTTTGCCCTCATGGTTAGCCTTGGAATGCTAGTGGATGCGGCCATAATCGTTGTGGAAAATATCCACCGCCATATGCATGATATAAATACAAAAGATTTACCAAAAGATGAAGTCATACTCCAAGCAACCGATGAGATAGGACCGGCAACCAACTTTGCAACTATCGCCATCATCTTGACCATGATACCCATGGCCTTTGTTGGGCAAATGATGGGGCAGTTTATGAAACCAATCCCTTACAACGTTCCAGTTGCCCTACTCGCTTCGCTTTTTGTAGCTTATATATTTGCTCCATTTATGGCAAGAAAATTGATGAAAAAACCAAAAGAATATAAAGTAAGGGGGTTAAGAGATGATTGAGAAATTTGAAAACTTTATTTACAATTTACTAAGTTCAAGAGCAAAGAAAATGCTCATGATTTTGGCAACTTTAGGCATATTTTTTGCATCTCTTTTGCTTTTACCCTTTGAGATAGTCTTGGCAAAAATGCTCCCAGATAAAAGTGCAAATACCTTTTCTATCTACATCGATACACCCACAGGAAGTGCCATTTCTAAAACCAAGGCTTTGAGTGATTGCGTGATAAATGAACTTAAAAAAGAAAAAAATATTATAAATATGGAACTTTTTTTAGGCGGTGGGGCTCCGCTTGATTATGCAGGATTGGTCAAAGGAAGTTATTTTAAAAATTCAAAAAATCTTGCCGAGATAGTCGTAAATCTCAATTCAAAAAAAGATAGAGATGAAAGCACTTTTGAGATGGCAAGCCGAATTCGCCCAAATATCCTATCCAAATGCGAACCAAAAAAAACAAATAGTGTCATAAAGCTCATCCAACAACCCGCAGGCCCTCCAACTTTAGCATCTTTAGTTGTGGAACTTTATGGGGAAAATACCCAAGGATTGCGAGAACTTTCCCATGAAATTGCAAATATATTAGAAAAAACAGATGGGCTTGTGGATGTGGATGTGATGAGTGATGATATTTATAAAACCTATAAACTAAGCGTGGATAAGGAGAAAATTTTACGCTCAGCCCTTAGTATAAAACAAGTCAATGAGATATTATACCTAGCCTTTGAGGGGAGCGTGGTTGCGGCAAAAAATAGCCCAAATTTTCCAGAACAAATCGGACTTTTTGTAAGGCTAAACGAACAAACAAAATCCCTAGATGAAAGTTCAGTTTCTGCTTTAAAAAATAAACTCTCATCACTAAAACTTATGAACACAAAGGGGCTCATGATACCTTTAAGCGAACTTGTTGAAATCAAAAAAACCAACTCAAACCCAACCATCATGACAAAAAATCTCCATCAATACATAAATGTCATAGCCGAAACTGATATGGTTTCGCAAGTTTACCCTTTGCTAGATGCAAGAGCTTCGATAAAAGAAACATTAAAAGACAAGTATGAGATAAGTAGCGCTGGACTTTTTGATTATAAGATCAAGGATAAAAAAGGAAATATTTACACCCTTAAATGGGATGGGGAAATGAAAGTAAGTTTAGATACCTTTAGGGATTTGGGCATTGCTTTTATCACAGCTTTGGTTTTGATTTTCTTTTTGTTGGTAATGTATTATAAAAGTTTTGCCATTGGCGGAGCGATTTTGAGTGCTAGCTTTCTTTCACTTTTTGGGGTAATTTTAGGGCATTGGTTTATCGATATTTTTACGCCAAATACTTTCTTTCTAACAGCAACTTCTCTCATAGGCTTTATCGTTTTGATGGGTATTAGCTCACGTAATTCCATGCTTTTAGTGGACTTTGCAAAACTTCTCATGTATGAGCGAAATGTGGAAAAAAGAAGAGCTATTGCCATAGCCACTGCCACAAGGGCAAAACCCATATTTCTAACCGCTGGAACCGTTGTATTAGCCTCACTCATGCTAGTAACTGACCCGATCTTTAGCGGTCTTGGAGCTTCACTGATTTTTGGAACTAGTGCTGGGATTTTGGTATCACTTTTATTTGTTCCTGTACTTTTAGACAATATGAAAAAAATCTAATTTTTAAGCCTTGACTTGATATGAAAAAATCCATATCAAGGCATTTTTTACATCCACAATCTAATACCAAATTAAATAAGAAAAAAATACTAAACACTATATAATATAACCAAATAATTATTAGTATGAAAAGATTATAATTCTTTTAAGAATTATATGGATATAATCGTGGTATAAAAACTCAAAATTAAAGGGATATCAGTGGAAATACAAACCGTCAGAAAGATAGAAAAGGAAGCTATGAAAGGTAGTAGATTAGACTTTATGAGGCTAGGGTTCGCCCTCTTATTTTTAGCAGCAGTGTTAAGTTACAGCTTCATAAGCACAGGGGGCATTCCAAACAACATGTTTTTGGCAATCGCAGCTCTTTTTGGCGCCTACATGGCAATGAACATAGGGGCAAATGACGTGGCAAATAACGTAGGACCAGCCGTTGGATCAAAGGCTCTTACCATGGCAGGAGCCATTGTGATTGCTGCTATTTTTGAAGCAAGTGGAGCTTTGATTGCTGGTGGAGATGTTGTTAAGACCATCAAAAAAGGCATTATAGATATTTCAGCCTTTGGTGGAAATGTGGATGTTTTTATCTGGGCGATGATGGCTGCCCTACTCGCCGCAGCCCTTTGGCTAAACATAGCAACCTACCTAAAAGCCCCAGTTTCAACCACCCACTCTGTTGTTGGTGGAGTTATGGGTTCGGGCATAGCTGCAGCTGGATTTAGCATAGTTTCATGGACAACCATGGGAAAAATAGCCCTTTCATGGGTTATCTCACCAGTTCTTGGGGGACTAATAGCATCCATATTTTTATTTGCTATCAAACGAACCATAGTTTATAAGGAAGATAAGATAAAAGCATCTATAACATGGGTGCCTGTTTTTATGGCTATCATGTCATGGGCATTTGCAACCTATCTAACCTTAAAAGGGTTGAAAAAAATCTGGGTTAATATAGTAGAAATTTTCACTTTTCTCCCACAAACTAGTAAACCATCCTTTTTGGTTGCAAGTATCATAGGTCTTATAGTAGGCATAGGGGCTTATATATTTGTTAAACTAGTCATCAAGAAAAATGCAAAAAGATTAAAAAATAGTCGCGATGGGGTAAATCAACTCTTCATCATCCCTCTCATATTTGCAGCAGCCCTTCTTAGCTTTGCCCATGGCGCAAATGATGTGGCAAATGCCGTTGGACCTTTAGCTGCTATCAATGACGCGGTTTTAAGCGGTGGCATAAATTCAAGTGCTGGCATTCCCCTTTGGGTTATGGCTGTGGGAGCCTTAGGCATAGCCATAGGTTTAGCCCTTTATGGACCAAAGCTCATTAGAACAGTCGGCGGGGAGATAACAGAACTAGATCAAATGCGAGCCTTTTCTGTTGCCATGGCAGCTGCCATCACGGTTATCATAGCATCTCAACTAGGTCTTCCTGTTAGTTCAACCCATATTGCCATAGGTGGAATTTTTGGGGTTGGATTTTTAAGAGAATATCTAAAAGAAAATGAAATCAAAGAAACCATAGAAGAAAAAACAGAATTTATACAAGATGAAAAAAAGATCTTAAAAGCTTACAATAGCGAATTAAAAGACTTGCAAGATAAAAAAGAAAAAACAAAAGAGGAATATAAAAGAATAGTTGGACTCTATGCTCTTATAGAAGAGGAAGAAGCCAAGATCAAAAAATCCAAAAAGAAGATAAAATCAGCCCAAAAAGTAAGATATGTCAAAAGAGACACAGTTAAGAAAATAATAGCAGCATGGATCATAACCGTCCCTGTTGCAGCAATTTTATCAGCTGGAATATATTTTATGATGAGGGGAATTTTCTTATAAACACAATCGGCAAAAGCCTTTTTAACAAAAGGTTTTTGCCACTCTTTTTTTGTAAATCTATGTTTTATTTTAGAGGCACTAACTAAGATAACATAAAAATAAATGGCATTTTGAAAAAATGCTTACCTTACTAGTTATCTGTTTTCCGTAATCCGTTTTCGGTACTTAGGACAAAATAAACTTTATTTTGCTAAAATATACAAAATAAAGGAATATGAGTATGCAAAACAATCTTTTTATATTTTCCAAGCATTGCCCATATTTGCCCATTGAAAAACTTATTGAGTATTATAGTGTATTTGAGGGTTTGGATGATCTTAGTCTAGATCCAGATCTAGATTTGTTTGAAAATATTAAGAGTGTGTATTTTGATAAATTTGATATTCTAAAGGAAAAATTTACCTATACATCCAATTCTAGATTGCAAAAGGATATGGGGTATGTTTTGACAAAATTATCAAGGGGAGATAGGAAAAGATTTTCCATCTATAAGCATATCTCTAGAAATAAGGGCAATCAAATATATAAGATTTTGTTTGATAAAAACATCATAAAAGAAGAAATAAGCAGAGAAAAGCCCATCAAAAGGCAAGGCAAGAGAAAGATAAAAAAAGAACTTAGAAGATACAGAGTGGAAAATAAAATACACTTCACAACCCAGTCTTGCAGATTTTGGTTCAATTTTATATCGCCAAATGAGTTCCTTATAAGATCTAGAAAATATGATAAGGTTTTAGGAGAGATTAGATTGCATCTAAAAGAGCATGTTAGTTTAAGCTTTGAGCTTTTAAGCTCCCTTCTGATAAGGAGTCATTTGCCAAAAAATTCTATCCTATCCATTGGAAGCTATTGGTCCAAAAAAGGCGAGATAGATCTACTTGTAAAAACAAAAAATAAACAAAATATAGTTGGAGAATCCAAATGGAAAAATACAAAAATTTGCAAAAATGTGCTAAACTCCATAAAAAGAAAGGCGCAAATTGCAGATCTAAATCCAAGTCATTATGCCCTTTTTTCCAAAAGTGGCTTTAGTAAAGAGATTTTAAACTCAAAAGATGAAACTTTGATGTTGTTTGACTTGAAGGACTTTGAAAGACTAGCTAAAGGAAAAAATGATGCTTAAAATCTTTTTAAAAGATTTAACAAATTCATTTAAAGACCTCTTGCCCATCATCATAGTAGTGAGCATATTTCAAACCTTCATCATAGCCAAAATTCCACCAGATCTAAGTTCAATCGTGCTTGGTTTAGTCATAGTTGCCTTTGGATTAGCCATCTTCATAAGGGGTTTGGGGATCGGAATCTTTCCTATCGGAGAGCAATTAGCCGTAGATTTTGCAAAAAAAGGTTCAGTATTTTGGCTTTTGGCTTTTGCATTTTTGATAGGCTTTTCCACCACCATAGCCGAACCCGCCCTCATAGCCATAGCCAAAAAGGCAGCCCTTATAAGTGAGGGAAAAATAGATGCTTTTACTTTAAGGTTGGTCGTTGCCATATCTGTTGGTTCAGCCATCACTTTAGGGGTTTTTCGCATACTAATTGGTCATCCTATCGCTTACTACATCATTTTTGGATACATATCAGTTGTCATCATAACCTTTTTTGCACCAAAGGAGATCATAGGCTTAGCTTATGATAGCGGAGGGGTTACAACTTCAACCATCACCGTTCCCCTAGTTGCAGCTTTGGGAATTGGACTTTCATCAAGCATTAAAGAGAGAAATCCCGTCATAGATGGATTTGGGCTAATCGCCCTTGCTTCCCTAACACCTATGATCTTTGTGCAACTTTATGGGATAATAGTTTATAACTTTGCCACAGGTGGAGAGATTGAAGTTTTACATGTAATAAATACCACCATTAGTACAAAATTTACCCCGAAAGAGCTTTTTTATGAACTTCTTTACATCATAAAAGATATCTTACCCATCATATCAGTCATAACCTTTTTCCAATACCTCATTATAAAAAAACCTATACATAGATTAAAATACGTAATATTTGGCATAGGCTTGGTGGTTTTGGGATTATATCTTTTTATCATAGGGCTAGAGCTAGGACTTTTTCCTATAGGCGAGTCCATAGCAAAACAACTCACATCCCAGGATAATGTAAATATTGTATATCTTTTTGCCTTTTTGGTAGGCTTTTCCACCACTATGGCCGAACCAGCCCTCATAGCCATAGCCCAAAAAGCAAATGAGGTTAGCCATGGGCAGATAAAAGAAAAAATCCTAAGAATAGCCGTTGCCCTAGGGGTTGCCATAGGTATAGCTTTGGGAGCTTATCGCATAGTAGTTGGGGATTCTATACAATATTATGTTTTAATTGGCTATATATTGGTCATCATTCAAACATATTTTGCACCCCCCTACATCATACCCATAGCCTATGATAGTGGAGGAGTTACAACTTCAACCGTCACAGTTCCGCTCGTAGCAGCCCTGGGCTTAGGACTAGCAAATAATATAGACGGAAGAAATCCACTCATAGATGGATTTGGTTTGATAGCATTTGCATCGCTATTTCCCATGATAACAGTCATGGGATACGGAATCTTAATAAAATACTTTCAAAAGGAGGAATAAATGCAATTTGAAGCTCTAATTGCCATAGTCGCCGAAGAATTAGAAGAAAAAACCATAGAATGCGCAAAACAAGCAGGAGCCGGAGGTGTAACCATCATAAAAGGTCATGCCATAGGCTTGAAAGAAAAAAAGATATTTTTTGGCTTAACCTTGGAAGATAATGTATCTATTTTGCTTGTAGTTTTACCCAAAAAGCTTATAATGTCCGTTGTTAAAGCTTTGAAAAAAGATTTAAATCTTGAAGATGAAAACAGGCAAGGTATGGTTCTTACCCTTCCCATATCCCATCTTGCGGGTATAGATATGGATGAGATAGAACTTTTTGAAGATGAAGTTAAAGATTTTTTATAAGGAGAATTTATGTTAGTAAAAGACTTGATGGTACCAAAAGAAAAGCTAGTAACCATAGACCCACTGGCAAATATCAGAGAGGCACTAAAAGTAATGCGAACAAACCATGTAAAATCACTAGTAGTCGAAAGAAGCAATGATCATGATGCTTATGGGATGCTAACTTTTAAAAATATTTTGTATTCCATAGTCGCCTCAGATGGGGACATTGACTTATTAAGGGTTTACGATCTATACTCTAAACCAACTATCCAACTTTCAGGCGAACTAGATGTCAAATACGCAGCACAAATGATGATGAAAAGCTCCATAAAACGCATATTAGTTATAGATAACAACCAGCTCCAAGGCATCTTAACGATGTCTGACATACTAGAAGCAGTTATGGCTAAATTAGATAAATAGTTTGCATGATTTGCCATGCAAACTATTGACTATGCAACATGCAAAATCTTTTTTAAAGCCTCATCTATATCGTCTCTTACATTTAGGGATGTTTCTAGTATGATGCTGTGTTTATCGGAGTTTAGCTCTAGGACTAGGGGTCTGTTTCCGCTGCAGGCTAGGCAAGAATCGTAAAAGGACATGAGTTGCTCGTCGGTGAGTTCAAAGGGAATGCTCACATGCAAGGGTTCTCCTAGGCTGGGCATTTTTTCCACTTTTTTGGTTTTAACTTTTTCCTTTTGTGCATCTTCTAGGGGGATAATCTTACGCAAAGTTAGCCTGGTTTGTTGGTCATTTTTTTGTACTGATACTTTCAAGGCTAAGGGCTTTTGCTTATCAATACTTTCTAGCTCACTGATGAAATTTGAAAAAGCTGTTATCTCAACACTTCCATGGAAATCCATAAGATAAACAATGGCAAATTTATTTCCCTTTTTGCTTATCTTGGTTGATATTTCTTCAACCTTGCCAACTATCAAAGCCATACTTTCATCGGCGCAGTGTTCTAATTCAGATGAGAGAGTATAGTCTAATCTTTCTATCTTATCTTTAAAATCATCCAAGGGATGACCAGATACATAAAGCCCTAAACTTTCCTTTTCGTATGCCAATAAATCCTTTTGGGTAAATTCTTTAGAATTGATTAGATCAATCTTTATGGTAGTGAGTTCTTCATCATCTCCAAAGAGGGAATTTTCAGCTAGTTTTTTTGCTTGAGTTGCCTTTTGGGCTGCTTCTAGGATCAGATCAATCTGCTCTAACAAAGCCCTTCTTGAAAAGCCAAAACAGTCCATACTTCCAGATTTTATCAGGGCATCTATAACCTTTTTATTTACCTTAAATGGGTCAATTCTTGATATAAAATCCGCTAAATCCGCAAAGGGTTTTTCATCTCTAGCGTCCATGATGGATTTTATAGCGATATGACCAGCACCTTTTATGGCTCCTAGTCCGTACAAAATAGCATCTTCTCCATCTTCACCTTTTCCACCCTTAAATTCATCTACAGATCTAGAAACGCAAGGGGGTAAAAGCTTTATGCCTAGATGCTTTAATTCGTCTATATATTTTACAACTTTATCGGTTTTATCCTGTTCGCTTGTGAGTAAAGATGCCATAAATTCTTGGGGATAATAGGTTTTAAGCCACGCGGTTTGATAGGTTATCATGGCGTATGCGGCTGAGTGGGATTTGTTAAATCCGTATCCAGCAAATTTTATGATAAGATCAAAAAGTTCACTACACTTATGTTCATCAAAGCCGTTTTTAACTGCTCCATCTACAAATTCTTTTTTGGCTTCATCCATGATTTCTTTTTTCTTTTTACCCATGGCACGGCGTATCATGTCCGCCTTTCCTAGGCTAAATCCACCTATACTTTGGACGATCTGCATAACTTGTTCTTGATAAACTATAACCCCATAGGTTGGCTTTAGGATGGGTTCGAGTTCTGGCATCATATAAGAAATATCAGCCCTTCCATGCTTTCTTTCCACAAAATCATCGAGCATACCGCTTTCCATAGGGCCTGGTCGATAAAGGGCTAACATCGCAATCACATCCTCAAAACCACTTGGTTTTAATTTGGCTGCGAGTTGCTGCATGCCACTTGATTCTATCTGGAAAAGTCCAAGAGTGTGTCCGCTTTGGATGGTTTTGTAAACCTTTTTATCTTCAAGTCCGATTTGAGCCCAGTTTACATCTTTGTTAAAACGATTTTTTATAAGTTTAACTGCACCATCGATAACGGTTAGGGTTTTTAAACCCAAAAAGTCAAACTTTATCAAATCCACATCTTCGAGCCATTTTCCCTCATATTGGGTTACGATGGTGTCATCCCTTGAAACCTTATAAAGGGGGGTTTTATGCCAAAGCTCTTCATTGCTTATAACAACTCCTGCTGCATGGGTTCCGGCATTTCTATAAAGTCCCTCAAGTCTTAGGGAAAAATCCCAAACTTGGGCTGCTTTTTTGTCGGTTTCTATGAGTTCTCGAAGCTTTTCTTCCTTTTGGAAAGCACCGGGTTTGTAGCCATCTTCACCTTCTTTTCCCTTTCCATTAAGGGTAATTCCAAGCTCATCTGGGATAAGTTTTGCCATCTTATCAGCCTCTTGGTAGGGCATTCCCATAACCCTTGCCACATCCCTGATAACTCCCTTTGCTAAAAGCTTACCAAAGGTAATAACTTGGGCTACGTTGAAGCGTCCATATTTTTGGGCAACATACTCTATGATTTCACCTCGCCTACTTTGGCAAAAATCCACATCAATATCAGGCATACTAACCCGCTCGGGATTTAAAAATCTCTCAAAAAGTAACTGATACGGCATGGGGTCAAGGTCGGTTATCTGCATAGAATACGCCACCAAACTACCAGCTGCTGAACCTCGTCCAGGGCCTACTGGAATGTCTCTTTTTTTTGCTTCTGCTATAAAATCCCAAACGATTAACATGTAGCCGGGAAATTTCATATTGTTTATGATGTTTATCTCGTATTCTAGGCGTTTTTTATATTCTTCATGGGAGTTTGCATCTATATGTTCAAGTCTTTTTTCAAGACCTTTTTTGCACACATATTCAAAATACACCTTATCATTTTCTAGGCTATATATCTTATCTGGCTCGGGTAGGTTTAGATTGGCTTCTTTGGCGTATTCTAGGGTAAATTTAAAATTTGGAGGGGTTGGATGTCCTAGATCTAGGTTTAGATCGCATTTGTTGGCGATCTCTTGGGTATTTTCTATGGCTTCTGGAATATCCGCATAGTTTTTTGCCATCTCTTCTTTGGTTTTTAGGTAAAATTCATGTACCGAATGCCTAAGTCGATCTGGATCGTCAAACTCTTTGTTCATGGCAATACACATGTAAACTTCCTGGGCTTCGGCCCATTCTTTGAAAGGATAATGGGTGTCATTGGTTGCGATTATCTTTATGCCAGTCTCTAGTGATAGTTTTATGGTTTCTTGGTCTATTTTTCTTTGATCTTCGATACCATGACGCATAAGTTCAAGATAAAAATCATCCCCAAAAATATCCTTATATTCTAAGGCAGCCGCCTTTGCGGCTTCATATCCTTTGGCTCCGTATTGTATATTTCTTTCGCTTAAATTTAGATGCCAACTAACTTCCCCTTGCAAGCAAGCAGAAGAGCAGATCAAACCCTCGCTATGCTCTCTTAAAAGTTTTTTATTTAACCTTGGATAATAATAAAAACCATTTACAAAACTTTGGGATGAAAGGTACATAAGATTTTTATACCCAACTTCATTTTTTGCAAATAAACACAAATGAAATCTCTGTCTAGTACTTTTATCACCTAGATCATCTTCATTGTGAATATAAGCTTCAATGCCAATAATAGGCTTAATACCATACTTTTTCATGGTAGTATAAAAATCAATAGCCCCAAACATGTTGCCGTGATCTGTCATGGCAACAGATTTTACCCCTTGGGCCTTTAGGTTTTTTGCCAAATCTTCTATCTTATTTGCACCATCGAGCATGGAGTATTCTGTATGCAAATGCAAGTGGGTAAAATCGCTCAATTTTTTTCCTTTGGTTTTATTGTTTTAGATACATTATAGAAAAAAAATGCTTAATTTATGTGTAAATTAGGCACTGACTAAATAGGGATTTAGTCGGTGCCGAAAACGGATAACTAGTAAGGTAAGCATTTTTTACAAAATGCTTTTTATTTTTATGTTATTTCGTCAGTACCTTTATAGATTTATAAATCAAAAAATTGTAAAATGGCTTAAAGCCCAATATAAAAGTTGAAAGATAGAAAGTATAGAGGAGGAATAAGATGAGAAAGGTAGTTTTTATATTGTTGATTATTTTGCTTAATGGCTTGTTTGCAGCAAATGATTTTTTTGATCCAAAAAATTTTAAACAAACAAAAAAAGAGGCACAAAAAGGCAATTCAGAGGCACAATATAGTCTAGGGCTTATGTACTATAACGGAAAAGACATCTTAAAAAATCCCAAAAAAGCCTTCTACTGGTATGAAAAATCAGCTAAACAAGGTCATGCTAAGGCACAAAATAATCTAGGAATGATGTATCGCAAAGGAAAGGGTACTTTAAAGGATTTTAAAAAAGCTTTTTATTGGTATGAGAAATCAGCTAAACAAGGTCATGTTGAAGCACAATTTAATCTAGGACTTATGTACTATAGTGGAAAAGGTACTTTACAAGATCTCAAAAAAGCCTTTTACTGGACTAAAAAATCGGCAAAACAAGGCGATGTTGGTGCGCAATACAATCTAGGACTTATGTACAACAATGGAAAGGGCATTTTAAAAGATCCAAAAAAAGCCCTCTATTGGTATGAAAAATCAGCAAAACAAGGTGATGTTAAGGCGCAACATAATCTAGCAATAATGTATCACAATGGAAGAGGTACTCTAAAAAATCTTAAAAAAGCATTTTATTGGTATGAAAAATCAGCAAAACAAGGTCACGCTAAGGCGCAAAATAATTTAGGAATAATGTATCGCACAGGAGAAGGCACTTTAAAAGATTTTAAGAAGGCTTTTTATTGGACTAAAAAATCAGCTCAACAAGGTGACGCTACAGCACAAAACAATCTAGGAATAATGTACCTCACAGGAGAAGGTACTTTAAAAGATTTTAAAAAGGCTTTTTATTGGTATGAAAAGTCAGCTCAACAAGCTCATCCTAGTGCACAATACAATTTAGGATTTATGTATCAAAATGGGAAAGGCACTTTAAAAGATTTTAAAAAGGCTTTTTATTGGTATGAAAAATCAGCAAAACAAGGTGATGCTAGTGCACAATACAATCTAGGGATTATGTGTATTTATGGGGAGGGAACTTTAGTGGATAAAAAGCGGGCAGCTTATTGGATAGAGCAAGCATATAAAAATAACTATCCAAAAGCCCAAAGAATCTGGAACAAATACGAACTTTGGAAATATAAATAAAAAAACTCTAGATTTTAAACGCCTCTTTTAAAGTGGATATATTGTCCTCTGCTCCTGTGGGGAGCTTTAGTATATTGGCTACTTTTTTATAGATAAATTTTTTAGATTTTTCATTTAAAAGGGGTGGGGATTTTGTGGATTTTGAAAGTTTAGATCCGTTTGCATCTAGACATAGGTCATGGTGGATAAATCTTGCATGTAAAAAATCCTCCCAACCCAAAAGTTTTGCCATGTAAAGCTGGAGTGCTGAAGATAAAAGCAAATCCTTTCCTCTGACTATGAGGGAAGTTTTTAGATTTTTATCATCAACTAAAGATGCAAAATTGTAAGAGGGTAAATCCCCTTTTCTCCACAAAATCAAATCACCCACTTTTTGATCTAAAAATATTAGTTTATTTTCCACATTGATGGAAGTATTTTCTCTGACATGCAATCTTAAAGAATGTTTTTGTGGATCATAAGAAAAACTTTTACGTAAACAAGTCTGGGGATAAAGTCCGTTTTTGGATAAAAGTTTTATCTGTTTTCGTGAACATTCACATGGATATGTAAAGGGGGAAATTTTTTCAAATTCTTTTTTGTAAGTTTTTTCTCTTTTGGAAAAATGATAGTTTTGATAATAATCACTAGGATTTTTCGCTCCCTCATCCCACCGAATGCCCAACCATTCTAGGGAGGCAAAGATATTGTCTATATACTCTATCTTTAATCTTTGGGTATCTATGTCATCAATTCTTAGATGCAAGATGCCGTTATATTTTTTAACTAAAAGAAAGGTAAGAACAAAATTAACCCCATTTCCCACATGTAAATATCCACTAGGAGTAGGAGCTAATCTTGAGATAAGAGGGCTTTTACACCCTATCTTCACGAGGTCTAGCCTCATTTACCCTTAAAGCTCTTCCAGCAACTTCTTTGCCTTCAAGCTCTTCTATGGCTTTTTTTGCCTCATCGTCATTTTCCATCTCAACAAAACCAAAACCTTTGGATCTGTTGTTGAAATTTCTATCAACTATGATCTTTGCACTCTTAACATCACCAAACTGGGCAAATGTATCCTTCAACTCTTCCTCTGTCATGCTATATGACAAATTTCCCACATAAATATTCACAGCCTACCTGTCCTTAAATAAAATCTGATCTAAATCAGTCCAACCATCATACCCTTTTTTTCAAAAATTAGCAATAGTTTTTAGTATAAAAGCTGATTTTTTACTTCCACATAGACATCTTCTCCACATAAAACCTCAACTATAAACAAAGCAAACTCCATCGCCGTTGCAGGTCCTTGGGAAGTAATGATGTTTTCATATATGAGAACCCTATCTTCTTTGCTGTATCCATCAAGCCCTATCACATCTTCAAAGCTAGGATAGCATGTATAATACTTTTTCAAAACACCCGCTTTTGCCAAAGCTAAAGGGGCAGCACAAATGGCAGCTATATATTTTTTCTTTTTATCAAATTTTTTAGTAGATCTAAAACCATCTCGCTTTTGGCTAAAATCTGGGCATTTGGAAGACCTCCTGGAAGAATTATCATATCAAATTCACTCTCTACGACATCTTTTAGTAAAATTTCAGCCTTTATTCTAATATCATGGGCACCTTTCACCTCTAAACTATCAAGCCCAGCTAAAACAACTTCTACTCCAGCTCGTCTTAAAATATCAACCAAACTAACAGTTTCTATCTCTTCAAAACCTTCACTTATGGGAATTAAAACTTTTTTCATGGTATCTCTCCTTTGTAGGTGTTATTATAGCATTAATTGTTAAAAAATTAATCTAAAAAATATAGGGTACTGAATAAATAGAGATTTAGTCAGTACCGAAAACGGATTACGAAAAACAGATAACTAGTAGGGTAGGCATTTTTTCAAAATGCTATTTATTTTTATGTTATTTAGTCGGTGCCATATGGGGTACTAATTAAATCGTACACCAAAATAATATTTTCATCTTCTAACTCAAGCAAATCTTTCGTAAAACCGCTCTTGCTAAAAAGATAATACTTTTCAATGGGCAAATCACTTTTTATAAATCTAGCCTTTTGTTTTAAGCTCTCTAAAATATCAAGTCCAACTTTTTTATTGCTATATTTACACTCGCCAACTATCAAAGAATTTTGAGTTATGCCTACTAGATCTATTTCATGGTCTTTATCCCACCATCGACCGCATTTTAGCACCTTAGAATTTTTCTTTACATATTCAATGGCTAGATTTTCATACACAAAGGAGATATAGGAGCTAAAATTTTGTTTTATTATTTTAGTAACATAGTGTTTATTTTCCATCTCAAGCCATGTTTTGTAGGGCAAAACATAACAAAACCAAAATCTAAAAAAATTATCCTTTATAAAATATAAACTTTTGCGGCTTTTTAGGGGATTTTTTTCGGTTATGGGAACATCCTTATAAACAAGATCAAGTTCAATTAGTTTATTGATATACGGGGATATGGCTTGAGTTGTTTTTTCAAGCCTACTTGCTATGTGGCTTAATTTGTGAGCACCACTGGCTATATTTTCTAGTATTGAAAAATACGTAATCTGCTCTGAAACTTCCCCTTGTAGGATAAATTGAGGCTCATTGTACAAAAAACTATTTACTTCAAGGATATTTTCCTCTATGCCTTTAAATATATCAGCTTTTTCTTTGAACATATTAAGATATTTTGGAACCCCATGGAGTACGCTGTAAAGCTCTATAAGTTCGATTTGGCTTTTGTTTGGAAAAAATTCATGTATATGTTCAAACTTTATAGCTTCGAGTTTTATGGAACTTGTTCGGCGTCCATATAGGGGCGAGTTATAAGATAGGGTTTGATCATGCATCATGGATATAATAGACCCACAAAATATGAGGTGAATATTTTTATTTTCTAAAAATTCATCACATATGTATTGAAATTGGGATGGAATGGATGGATCTTGTTTGGCTAGATACTGAAATTCATCAATGGCTATAACTAGTTTTTTATCAAAACTTTTTGAACTAATATATCTAAAAAGTTGAGTAAAATTTTCAAACCTTATCTCTCTCAAGATTTCATCATCAAAATAATCAGCAAATATGCCCTGAAATCTCTTTAAAAGAATAGAGATATTTTCAAGACTTGCTAAAAAATACAAAGATGGCTTATCTTTCATAAACTCTCTAAGAAGTGCAGTTTTACCAACCCTGCGCCTGCCATAAAGAATGGTAGATGTAAATTGATCTAAAGCATATTCGCTGTTTAAAATCCCCAATTCTTTTTGTCTATTTACAAACAAGCTTGCTCCTTAAAATTTTATATAATTTAAATTAGTATAATTTAGATTATATAAAAAATATACTTAAAGAATATTTATGATCTTGATGGGCACTGACGAAATGGCATAAAAATAAATGGCATTTTGTAAAAATGCTTACTTTAACTAGCTATCTGTTTTCCGCTTTCCGTAATCCCTTTTCGGCACTGCTTTCTAAAAAATTAAGTTTTTTATGATACAATCTTGCTTATTTTTAAAAAGGAGATTACATGAAGGTACTTATTACTTATTGTAATATGTGAAACTATTTGCCTCAAGCTTCCCGTGTGGAAGGAGAAATTAAGAGTGTATATAGTGATGCGGAAGTTTCGTTTGAGTTAGGAACTCGTGGGGATTTTATCGTTGAAATTGATGGGAAGGTTATCTTTTCAAAAAATGATGAGGATAAGCAAAGATTTCCATTTGAGAACGAAATACTAGAGCTTATGAAAAAATAAAGCTTTCAAAAAGTGTTGCAAAAAGCGCAACACTTTTTTATTTTTTAGTGGGATAAAATCTGATCTAAGAAAACTTGCAATCTTTCGGATTCTGGGTTTTCAAAAAATGCTTCTGGGGTGTTTTCTTCTACTATTTGCCCAGCATCCATAAAAATAATCCTATCGGCAACCTTTTTGGCAAAACCCATCTCATGGGTAACACAAATCATAGTTTTTCCACTTTTTGCAAGCTCAACCATAACATCTAAAACCTCACTTACCATTTCTGGATCAAGTGCGGAAGTTGGCTCATCAAAAAGCATTATCTTTGGATGCTTACAAAGGCTTCTTGCTATGGCAACACGTTGTTGTTGTCCGCCTGAGAGTTGATTTGGATATTTGTTAGCTTGTTCAGCTATATTTACACGCTCTAGATATTCTAAGGCGGTTTTTTCTGCCTCTTTTCTTGGGGTTTTTTTAACCCAAATTGGCGAAAGGGTAAGGTTATCAAGTATGGTTAAATGGGGGAAAAGATTAAAATGCTGAAAAACCATGGCAACTTCTTCCCTTATGGCTTTTATTTTTTTGATATCATCATCAAGTTCAATGCCATCCACATTTATACTTCCCTCTTGAAATTCTTCAAGGCGGTTTATGCATCTAATAAGGGTTGATTTACCCGAACCAGATGGTCCGCAAACAACGATAATCTCACCTTTTTTAACGTCCAGATCCACATCTTTTAAAACATGAAAATCCCCATACCATTTATTTAATTTTTTTATACTTATAATAGTTTCTTGTTCCATTTTAATCCTTATTTTATATCCGTATTAAACTTATCTTCCAAGATTTTTGAATATCTTGACATAAGATAACAAAATAGCCAAAACACAAGGGCGACAAAAACATAACCCTCCGTTTCCATACCAAGCCAATTTTTATCGGCCGATGTGATACGAACCATGCCAAGCAAATCAAAAAGACCAACTATCAAAACTAGGGTTGTATCTTGGAAAAGTGAGATGAAAATTCCCACTAGATTTGGTATGGCAACCTTCAAAGCTTGGGGCAAGATAACAAGTATCATTTTTTGCCAGTAAGAAAGTCCAACCGCATCAGCTGCTTCGTATTGTCCCTTTGGGATGGATTGGAGTCCGCCTCTTATAACTTCTGCTGTATAGGCTGCTTGGAAAAGAGTGATACCTATAACTGCTCTTAGTAATTTATCAAAGGTAATGCCCTCGGGAAAGAAAAGTGGCAAGATGATCGATGACATGAAAAGAATGGTAATGAGTGGCACTCCACGGATAAATTCCACGTAAGTTACACAAACGCTTTTTATGATGGGAAGTTTTGATTGGCGTCCAAAGGCTACGATAATGCCTATGGGAAAGGAAAATATTATGCCTGTTGCTGCAACTAGGATAGAGAGCATAAGTCCGCCCCATTTATCCGTTGGTACATATTCTAGTCCAAAAATTCCTCCTATGGTAAAAATAGCTACGAGGATAAAATAAGCACTCAAAATGGCAAATTTAGCAAAATTATTTTTTATAAATTTAGATCCAAACACTATAATGATAAATAAAATCCCCATAAGATTTATCCGCCATCTCTCATGTTCTGGATAAAATCCATACATGAACATATCTAATTTTTCTTTAACAAAGATCCAGCAAGCACCACTGCCCGTGCATTGCTCCCTTGTTGTTCCACTAAAATTTGCATCTATAAAAGACCATTGAATGAAGGGTGGAATTATGAGATAAAGTATCCAAATGCCTAAAATAGTCAAAAATATATTCAAAGGCGAGGAAAAAAGATTTTGCCTTAACCATCCTAAAACTCCACTTCCGCCCTTTGGAGCTTGTCTAGCTTGTTTTTCTTCATATACTGCCATTATCGCTCCTTTATTTTTATTTTGCTATTGAACCAATTGAGTATGGCTGATACTACTAGACTTATAATCAGGTAAACTAGCATGGTAATTGCTATTATTTCGATAGATTGCCCCACCTGGTTTAGGGAAGTCCCAGCAAAAACCGTTACAAGCTCAGGATAGCCCACTGCTGTTGCTAGGGATGAATTTTTTATAAGGTTTAAATATTGATTGATAATCGGAGGTATAGAAACTCTGATAGCCTGGGGCAAGATAACTAACTTTAAACTCTGATAAGCTGAAAGTCCAAGACTTGCTGCGGCTTCTTTTTGTCCTTTTTTTACAGCCTCTATGCCCGAGCGAACCGCTTCAGCAATAAAGGTTGCCGTATAGATAACAAGGGCAAAGGTTAGGGCTAAAAATTCAGGGGTTATTACCTTTCCACCCCTAAAGTTAAAGCCTTTAAGTTCAGGGTAACTAAACCCAAAATCTGCTCCACCGATAAAAAATGAAACAATAGTAAAAACTAAAAAAACTCCTATGCTAGCTATTAGGGTTGGGAAGTATTGCCCTGTTTCTTCTTGTCTTTTTTTTGCCCATTTTGCCATAAAAAATATAAATACAAAACTTAATAAAACTCCGCCAAGTAAGGCGTAGGTTGTGCTATTCCATGAAGCAAGTGGAATGTAAAGACCGCGATTGTTTATAAAAATAGCATCGACAAAATTTACACTCTGCCTTGGGGATGGCAAAGATTGTATGACAACATTGTACCAAAATAAGATTTGTAACAAAAGCGGGATATTTCTAAAAATATCTATATAAGCTGCTGCTAATTTTTTGATAAGAAAGTTCTTAGAAAGCCTTAAAACCCCTATGATTAAGCCTAAAATTGTGGCAAATAAGATGCCAACAAAGCTTACTATAAAGGTATTTAAAAGTCCAACCAAAAACACTCTTGCGTGGGTATGGGATTCGGAAAACTCTATGGGAGATTCGGTAATCCCAAAACCAGCGGTTCCTTCTAAAAACTCAAAACCTGTTTGTATGCCCCTTTGTTCTATATTGTGCAAAGTATTTATTCCAATATACCACAAAAAAGCAACTAAACCTATGACAGTTAAAAGCTGGAAGAATATCGCTCTTGCTTTTTCATGCCTAAGAAAAGAAAACATTAATATAACCCTTTGTTGATTTTTTAAGATTGGGAAAAGGCGACAAAAGTCGCCTTTGTAAGATTATTATCTAAATGGAGGAGAGTATTGTAGACCGCCATCTTTCCAAAGGGCATTTAAGCCTCTTTCGATATTTAGTGGAGTATTTACACCAACATTTCTTTCAAAAACTTCGCCATAGTTACCAACCTGAGTAACTATATTGTAAGCCCAATCGGCACTTAAGCCTAGATTTGAACCCATTTTTCCTTCAACTCCCAAAATTCTCTTGATAGTTGGATTTGAAGTTGATTTTTTAAGCTTGGCTGCATTTTTGCTTGTAATTCCAGCCTCTTCAGCCGCAACCATGGCAAAAAATGACCATCTTACTATATTGAACCATTGATCATCCCCTTGTCTTACAACTGGTCCTAAAGGCTCTTTTGAGATAATCTCAGGTAAAACCATGTGTTTTTTAGGGTCTTTAAGCTTGGTTCTTAGTCCATAAAGCTGAGATGCATCAGAGGTTAAGATATCACATCTTCCATTTTCATAACTTTGTACAACTTGATCGTTTGTATCATAGGTTACAGCTTTATATTTAAGGTTGTTTGCTCTAAAATAATCAGCAACATTTAGCTCAGTTGTAGTTCCTGTTTGGATACAAACAGATGCACCGCCAAGCTCTTTTGCACTTTTTACACCCAAATCTTTTCTTATCATGAAACCTTGACCATCGTAATAGTTTACTCCAGCAAAGTTAAGCCCTAAAGATGTATCTCTTGATTGGGTCCAAGTTGTATTTCTAACAAGCACATCAATCTCTCTAGATTGTAAAGCAGCTAATCTTTCCTTTGCGTTTAAGGCTACAAATTTTGTCTTTGTGGCATCTCCAAAAACAGCCGCCGCAACCGCGCGACATCCATCCACATCAATACCACTCCATTTTCCACCACTAGCAACTTCAGAAAAACCTGGAAGTCCACCATCGGCTCCACACTTAACAAAACCTCTTTTTTTAACGTCATCTAAAGTACCAGCATTAGCAAGAGTACCAACTCCTAAGATAAGTAAAGCACCCAGTGCAAATCTTTTTAAATTCATAAAATCTCCTTAATTAAATATGAGGTACAATATAATATGTTAAAGATTGAAAAAAGATTAAAATCACAAAATATAGATAATTACTTTTACAAGATGTTACCTAAAAGGACATTTTTAATCTTTTTTCGTCATTTTGGCATGATAAAAATAAACTATAATTATAATCTGCACAAAAATAACATAAGATAATTACTTTGCCTTTTCTAGATATTCACCTTTAGCAGTATCTACTCTTATAACTTCACCCTCTAAAACATGAAAAGGAACTTGAACCACGGCTCCACTTTCTAGGGTGGCTGGTTTTTTACCGCCCTGGGAATCGCCTTTGAAATTTGGAGGAGTTTCTACTATTTTTAGATCAACCACCGCTGGAACTTCCACATCGATAGCATTTCCATTGTGAAATAAAATATCAACCATCATACCATCTATCATCCACTTCTCAACCTCACCCACATCATCATGGGATAGTCCTATTTGCTCATAACTTGTTGTGTCCATAAACTGAAAAAATTCCCCATCATCATAGAGGTATTGCATCTGCTTTTGTTCTAGATTTGGTTGTTCGCACTTATCTCCTGCATGAAAGGTCTTCTCAACCACCTTGCCATTCATATAAGACTTTATCTTAACCCTAACAAAGGCTGCACCTTTTCCTGGTTTTACATGTTGATATTCAACTATCTTATAAGGAACTCCGTTTAACTCTATTTTTAAACCTTTTTTTAAATCTCCCATTGAATATGTTGCCATTTTGCCTCCTAAAAAAATAAGCCCCTATTGTACCCAATGTAAATAAAAATAAAAATAAAAGTTGAAAAATCCCCCCCCCTTATGTGATTAAAGATGTGGATATATAAAATCAATCCAAGGTATGCCAATTATGACGAAAATAAATAGATAAATAATACCAAATATAGCTCCTAATCTCCAAAAATCAGGCCCTTTGATATAATGACTTGCAAACCATACGGGACTATGTCCAGTTGCATAGGGGGTTAAAACTCCCATTAAACCCATTGGTAAAAGCAAAATTAGCATAACCTTACTAGGATCAATCCCAGGAATACCTTGCAAAAGAACAGCAAAAAGTCCCACAACTGCCGTAGTATAAGCTGTACCTGAAGCAAAGAAATATCTTAGGGCTGAAAATGCTATGAGCAAACCGATAATTACCACATTTGTATCCAAACTCTTAACATAATCTCCACTCATTCCCGCTAACCAAGCCAAAAATCCAACATTTTTAAGACCTCCTGCCATGGTAACTAAGGTTCCAAACCAAACAAGCACATTCCATGCTCCTTTATTGCTTAGAAAATCACTCCATTTTATAACATGTGTTGCTATCATCAATATCACAACCATAAAAGCTGTGGTGGTAGAGTGAATGCCAAAATACTTACCTCCTATCCAAAAGACAAGAGCAAATAAAGATATAAGAAGCATTGAAAGCTCAACGCCTTTCATCTTGCCTAGATTTTTATACTCTTCCTTTGCCCAAAGGGCTATTTTTTCAGATTTTTTTATCTCTGGTGGATAGATGATGTAGGCAAGTAGGGGCGTTAGTAAAAACAACACTATTCCCACTGGCAAAAACGCTAAAAACCAACCAGCCCAGCCTACCACTGGAGTACCTGCTTTGGCAGCAAGTTCAGCAGCAAGGGGATTTGGTGCTTGTCCTGTTAAAAATACCGAACTGGTTACACAAGTTGCCGCTAATGCTGTCCATGCTAGGTAAGAGCCTATTTTTCGTGCATCTTTTTCTGGATAGCTTCCAAACATGGGTGGAATACTAGTTATAATAGGATATAAAATTCCTCCACTTCTAGCGGCATTACTAGGAACAAATGGCGATAAGATACCATCACTTATGGCTATTGCATAGCCCAGTCCAAGGGTGGATTTGCCGATTTTGCTAACGAGAAAAAGTGCTATTCTTTTTCCTAAGCCGCTTTTTTGATACCCAAGACCTATCATGAAAGCTACAAAGATAAGCCAAACGACCGAATTTGAAAAGCCACTAAGTCCCCACTTTAGGGCCTTTCCTCCCGATATGACAAGATCATCTTTTCCAGATCCAACCGGACCAACCTTTAGTAAAACTGCCGTAGTTATGGCTATAACACCTATAAATGCGGGCGGAATGGGCTCTAGTATTAGCCCAACGATTAGGGCGGCAAATATACTTGCATATATCCAAGCATTAAGGCTTAATTGGGCTGGAGTAGGAAGAAAAAATACTGCCAAGCCAACAACAATCGGTACAATCAATTTGATTTTGTTTGCATCTTGAAAAACCATGTCAACTCCTTTATTGGTTATTATACAATTATATTATAATAATTATAAGAAAAAGATAAAATTATCTATGAAAAATCATGGATAAATCATTGAAATAATCCATATAAAATGAATAAAAAATATAAAATATAGCTTTAAAATTTACAACATATTTGGTATAAAAAATATAGAGAAGAAAAACTTTTATTAAAAGGTGAAAAATTTATTACATAAAGGGCGCTAAGTAAATAACATAAAAAGGCATTTTGTGAAAATGCTTACCTTACTAGTTATCTGTTTTCTGTAATCCGTTTTCAGCATTGACCAAATCCCCACTTAGTCAGTGCCATATAAAGATAATCCATGGAAATGAAAATTTCCATGGACAGATTGTTTTAAAGAACCGCGTATGAAGCCCAAAGGCAAGTTGGTAATTCTTTTAATTTTTTTATGATTTTTTTGTCTATGGGATTATCGACCAAAATGACAGCTAAGGCATTGTTTTGGTTTTTATTTCTTCCTAGTCTAAAGTCGGCTATGTTGATGTTTTCCTTTGCTAGGATGGAGCTAATGCTCATGATAACACCTGGAACGTCATTGTTTTTGAAAACTATCATTTTACCACTTGGTTTGAAGTCTGTTTCAAAGTCGTTGATTTTTACTATCCTTTGTTCATCTTCATTAAAAACCGTTCCATTTATGGTTATGGTTTCAAGCTCTGTTATTATACTAACTTTTATTAGGTTTTTATAATCACTAGATGCTAAGGATTTTGTTTGGGTTTTGATACCCTTTTCTTTGGCTATAAATTTTGCATTTACATAATTTAGATTATCCCCTAAACTCTCGCTCAAAGCTCCAACTAGGGCAAAGGTTAGCATGGGTTTTATATATTCGCTAATCTCTCCGCTAGCTTCTAGGGTGATATTTGTAATGGGGGCTTTGTTTATCTGGGCACCTAGATTTGCCATCTTTTGGGTAAGTTCTATATAGGCTGGGGCAAATTCTGGCAAATCTTCTAGTTTCAAAGGTAAGTTTAGGGCGTTTGGATAACTTTTTCCTTTTAAAGCTTGAATTAGCTGACTAGCTGCACTTGTGGCGATTTTTTCTTGGCTTTCCAGGGTATTTGCTCCTAGATGGGGAGTTACTATAACGTTATCAAGATCTAAAAAGGGATGATCGGTGGCTGGTTCTTTATCAAAAACATCTATGCCAAGATAGGCGATTTTTTTGCTTTTTAGATTTTTTACTAAAGCTTTTTCATTGTAAAGCCCGCCCCTAGCGCAATTTACCAATCTCACCCCATCTTTCATCTTGGATATTTCTTCTTCATCTATCATATTGATAGTTTCTTTATTTTTGGGAGTGTGGATGGTTATAAAATCACAAGCTAGAATATCATCAAAATTTTTGGTATATCTCATACCTAAATCGGTTACCTTTGAAGATGGGATGTAAGGATCATAAGCTATTATATCCATACCAAAGGCTTTGGCTCTGATGGCAACTCTGCTTCCTATATTTCCAAAACCGATAACTCCTAATTTTTTTTGGTTTAGCTCAACCCCATACCAAGCCTCCCTTTTCCAAACCCTATCTTGTTTTAGGTTATTGTGGGCATAGGGAAAACTTCTTGCAACACCTAGTAAGTGAGCCATGGTAAGCTCAACCGCAGCTATGGTGTTTGCCGTTGGAACATTCATCAAAACAACGCCTTTTTTACTACATGCATCAATATCCACATTATCCACACCAACTCCAGCCCTAACTATGGCTTTTAGTTTAGATCCAGCTTCCAAAAATTTATCATCCACATCGGTTGAGCTTCTTGTGATAACCCCATCGGCTTCTTTTATGGTTTTTAAAAGTTCATCTTTATTTACCTTTGAAGCATCTATTAGATGGATATCATCTTCGCCTCTTAACAATTCAAATCCGCTTTCATGAATAGCATCACATACTACAACGGTTCTCATATAAATACCTTTTTGATTTTTTAATGTTTATGCATACAAAAAAAGCTATTTAAACCATATAAAATGGTAAAAATAGCTTTTGGTTTTATTTAAGTTGGTCTTTTATGATGTCCCCAAGGGTCATTTTTTCTTCTTTGTTGATCTCTTCGAGAACTTTTCTGTCTTTTATCTTTGACATTTTTTTAACAGATAGTCTAATTCTACTCTTTTTATCGTCGATGAAAAGTATGGCTGATTCGATCTCATCTCCCACACTTAACTCTTCCACATCAACTTGACCTAGATCTTCTACTCTTATAAGGGCATCAACATTTTTATCAAGTTCCACAAAAACACCAAAATCTTTTATATCCCTTATCTTTCCAACTACTATATCACCATTTTTGTGAGATAGGGCATAAACTTGTATAGGGCTTTGTTCTAAAACCTTCTTGCTGAGTGAGAGTTTTTCATTTTCTGGATCTAGTTTAATAATCTTAACCTCAATCTCATCTCCAACTTTTAAAAAATCTTTACACTTATCTTCTCTGTTCCAAGAGGCATCCTCGTTGTGCAAAAGACCCTCAACAGAATCTATACGAACAAAGGCACCAAATTTGGTAACGGTAGTTATTTTTCCCTTTACAACATCGCCTGCTTTATATTTGGATGAAAACTCTTCAAATGGTTTGGGTAAAAGTTGCTTTAAAGAAACCCTCAAACGTCTTGCATCTAGATCCAATTCTATAACTTCAACATTTAAAACTTGATTTTCTTCTATGAGTTCCCTTGGATGATTAATGCTTTTATCCCAAGAAATTTCACTTATATGTAAAAATCCCTCTATATCATTTCCCAGATCAACAAAGGCACCATAGGGTTCTATATTGCTAACAGTTACCTCTATGGCATCTCCCACATCTAGGGCGTCTTTGATTTCTTTCCATGGGTCTGGCATTGCTGCTTTGATAGAAAGGGAAAGATGTCTTTTCTCATTGTCATATTTGATAGCTTTAACGGGAACTAGATCACCTTCTTTATAAAGAGTGCCTGGATTTACAGGACCTTTATAGCTTATCTCGCTATAATGAACCAATCCATCAACTCCACCGATATCAACAAACATGCCATAAGTTGTTATCTTTTTTACAACACCCTCAACCACTTCGTCGCGATCTAATAATTCACGGATAATTTCGCGACGCTTTTTACGTTCTTCATCGAGAATCTTCTTTCTTGAAACTAAGACCGATTGATTTTCTTTATCAACTTTGATGACAGAAACTTTTATATTTTTACCTATAAGGGAGTTCACATCTCTAACCGCAGCTTGGCTTCTGGGCATGAAAAACTCTATTCCATCGCTGTTTTCAACTATAAATCCGCCTCTATTTTTACCAACAACTTTCACATCGATGAGTTTTTCCTCATCATCAAATTCATCGATAAATTTCTTGATTTTTTCTTTGCGAATCGCCTTTTTATAAGAAACATTTGGACGTTCATTGTGATAACCGGTTATTAAAACCTTGATAGTATCACCTTTGTTGTAGATAAGATTTCCATCTGCATCTTTGATCTCAGAAAGATACAGCCTTCCTTCGGATTTTTTACCCACATCGATCAAAGCAGCATCATCTTTAATCTCCACTATAACGCCCTCAACTAGCGCATCTTTTTCAGTCTCTTTAAAAGACTCCTCCAACATTGTAGCAAAATCCATCTCTTCTTCGTTTGCTAACTCATTTTGAACATTTTTGTTCACCTCAGCCATTGCGGTCCTTTTTTGTGATTTTGTTATTATCTTTCAACAATTTTTATGAAAAAAAATGAAGATTCATTATTATACTTTAATTTTGCTTATTTTTGCAACTATTTTTTCAATAATCCAATCTGGAGTTGAGGCTCCAGCAGTAACTCCACATTTTTTTTTGCCCTCAAACCACGTTTTTTCAAGCTCTTTTTCATTTTCAATTAAATAAGAATTTTTGCAAAATTCTTTTGAAATTATATATAATTGCTTTGTATTTGAAGAGTTTTTTCCACCTATTATTATCATGATATCTGATTTTTTTGCCAAATTTGCCGTTGCATCTTGGTTTTCAAAGGTTGCATTGCAAATGGTATTAAAAACCCTGACTTCTTTGCAAGTGGATACTAATTTTTTGACTATTTTTATAAATTCTTCAAACTTTCTAGTGGTTTGAGAAACCACCGCTATCTTTGAGCGATTTGGAATTTTATCTAGATCATCAACATTCAAAACAACGTAAACATCCCCTTTGGCATAACTTTTTACTCCCTTTACTTCTGGGTGTTTTTCATCGCCAAATATTACAACCGTGTAGCCTTGATTGCTCATATCTTCACATATTTTTTGAGGCTTTGTAACGTAAGGGCAAGTGGCATCTATTATTTTCACATTTTTTGCTTTTAATTTTTCAAAATCACCCTTTGTAATGCCATGGGTTCTTATGATTGCTTTTTCATTTTCTTTTATGGTGCTAATGTCATTTAGGGTTGTTACATTGAAATTATCTTTTAATCTTTTAATCTCTTCATTATTGTGGATCAGCGGACCCGTGGTGGAGGCATTTGGGCTATTTTGGGCTATTTTTATGGCTCTTTTTACCCCAAAACAAAATCCATATTTTTTAGCTAATTCTATTTGCATTTAGCTCCAAGATCTTTAAGTAAATTTAAAAAATTTGGAAAAGAGGTGTTAATGCATTCGCAATCCTCAACCTCCATGCCGCATCTAAGTCCTGCTATGATAAAGCTCATAGCAATTCTATGATCCCCATAACTTTTAACTTTTGCACCCTTTAACTCTCCGCCGATTACTTCAAATCCATCTTCAAATTCATTTACCTCTATGCCACATTTTCGTAAATTTTCCACAACGGAGCTTATCCTATCACTCTCTTTTACCCTAAGCTCCTTTGCATTTTTTACCACACTTTTTCCATTCGCTATGGCAAAGGCTAAAGACAAAGCTGGAATTTCATCTATGAGCCATGAGATATTTTTGCTAACTTCAACACCCTTTAAGGAAGAGTGTTTTATGACTATATCTCCCACCTCATCATACAAATCTTCTTTTTTTATAAATTTTATATCTAAACCCATTTTTTGTAAGATCTTATAGGCTTCTATTCTGGTTTTATTTAAAAGTATGTTTTTTAAAACTATGCTAGAATTTGGTATCAGGGCAACCAAAACCGCAAAGAAAAATCCACTTGATGGGTCGGCTGGAACTCTTATATCAAGGGGTTTTAAAGGGTTTTTTTGGGGATAGATACCAAGAAATTCCCCCTCTTGTTCTATCCTAGCTCCCATTCCCCTTAACATTCTCTCACTATGGTCTCGGCTAAGTTCGTGTTCTTTGTAAAGACTTTTTTCATCCAAATCAAGGGCAGCTAAAATCATAGCACTTTTCACCTGGGCTGAGGGTATTTTACTCTCATACTTAAAAGCTTTTAACTTTTTTCCTTGGATGCAGATTGGGGAAAAATTTCCATCATCTCTACCATTTATATTTGCTCCAATTTTCCTCAAAGGAATGCTTATCCTCTTCATTGGACGATTTGCTAGGTATCTATCCCCATGCAAAACAAATGAACCTTTTTTGGTGGATAAAAAACCCATCAAAAGCCTCATGGCGGTTCCGGAATTTGTACAATCTAAAATATCATCGGGCTCTTTGATATTTTTTGGTGGAGTGATGATGATCTTATCTTCTTTTTTTTCAACCTTTGCCCCTAATTGACCTACAATTTTAAGGGTACTTAGGGTATCTTCGGCTTGCAAAAAGTTTCTAACCTTTGTTGGCTTATCACTAAGAAGAGAGAAAATAGCAGCCCGGTGGGAGATGGATTTATCAGCAGCTATATCGCTTATACTGCCATCAAAACTCCCAATTGGGCTTACTTTTAAGTTTTTCATCTTAATTTTATGCCCAGCTTGGCATCTAGATTTTTTAAGATCAAATCAATTATTTTATTTACCTGCTCATCCTCTAGGGTTTGCTTATCATCTTGGAAGATAAATTTCACACTCAAACTTACATTATCACCCAAATCATCGCTTTCAAATCTATCTATGGGGAAAAATTTAATTAGATTTTTCTCTTTTACTGCGTCTATGCATTCTTTAACTTTTTTGTATTGCATATCTTGAGGAACTAACAAACTAAGCTCTCTGGATGAACTTGGAAATTTAGAATAAGCCTTGGCTATCTTTTCATCCCTTGGCAATTTGTCAAAATCAAGTTCGCATATATAAGTATTTAAGATACCATATTCATCCTCAACCTTTGCATGAACCCTAGCCATAAAACCCACCACTTTACCATCTATCAAAACATTTGCATATTCATAGGGGCTAAAAAGTTTACTATCAGATTTTCCAGCTTCCAGGGAAAATTTGCCCAAGATAGAGCTTATCTTATATGCAAATCTCTCTAAGCTTACTAGGGGTAGTTTTCCATGATTTTCAACCCTTAAACCTTCATTTTGACCGCTCATAACCCAAGCTATTTTAGTGCTTTCTTCTCTTTTTTGGTTAAAAACCTTTCCTATCTCAAACAAGCAAACATTTTGCATGGAATTTTTTACGTTCAAACTAACCGCATCTAAAAGATGTAAACAAAGGGTTGAACGAAGGGTGTTTAATTCATTTGTAATTGGATTTGCTATATCTATCTTTGAATCTACTGCTTGTATAGAATATTTATCCATCTTTGCCTTATCATCAAAAACATAAGAAATACTCTCAAAAAATCCAGCTCCAACACTTTTTTGCCTTAAATCATATCGTTTTTTAAAATCCAAATAAGCCTTATTTTCTCTGGATTTTTCAGCAAATTTATAAGATTTTGGAGTGATATTGTCTATGCCGATAATCCTTACTATCTCTTCGCAAATATCTTGCATATCACTTACATCATGCCTATAAGGGGGAACTTTGATATAAAACATATCCTGATCAGTATTAAATGTAACATCAAAACCCAAAGCTTTTAATAGATTTATAGATTTATTTTTATCTATTTTCTCGCCTATTAAAGCTACGGCACTATCTAAGGAAAAGCTTATGCTTTTCTCTTTGAGATCGCAAAGGTGCTTTTGTGAGCCACCATATAAACTTATGCCATCTTCTTCTTTTAAAACATATCTAAGACATTTCATGCCAAATTCTAGATCAGGCTCACTTCCCCTAGAAGAGCGATAATAATGAAAATCACTATTTATCTTTTTATTTTTCATGCCAAGCCTTGATATAATCTCGGGCCTAACATAACTTGCCTCAATGATAAATCTTTTTGGTTTATTTGTTATTTTTGAACATTTATCTTGCTTATAACCCACATAAGATGCTAATCCATCTAGATCAAACACCCCATCAAAGCCCTCTTTGGTTTTTTTAACCACAACTTCAGCCTTTTCGCCCTTGGCAAATAGATCAAAATCGTAAGCCCTAAACAAAACTCCAGTACTATAAGTTGTATAGTTTAAAAAACATTCAATGGGATTTTTGTATTCAAATTCAACCAAACCTAGGCGAATTTGCATCAAAACATTTTCTTTAAAACTAGAATATTCAAGCGCCTTATATACAAAGGAACTATCAACCCTATCTTCTATCTGCAAACTTAAAATACGGCCTATTCCTAGCAGATGTTCATCCTCTTCGATATGGGGTAATTCTTTTAAATTTTTGCCAAGATAAGCGCTCAAATCCCTAGCAACCCCATGAATACTCAAACAATCTCCCCTGTTTGCAGTCAGTTCTAGATCGATCACATCATCATTTAGTTTTTCTATATTTGCTAGTTCCATCCCAAGTTTAAGTTTACCTAAGCTCTCATCAAGAACCATAATCCCATCATTTATCTTTGGAAGCCCTAGCTCACTTGAAGAGCAAATCATACCATTGCTTTGAACGCCACGCAATTTAGTAGGCTTAATCTCCAAACCATTTGGAAGTTTAGCACCACTTAATGCCACAGGGACTAACTGCCCTTTTGCGACATTTTTAGCCCCACAGACTATTTGTTGGATCTTGCCCCCAATATTTACTTGACAAACACTCAATTTATCAGCATCCGGATGGGGATCTTTTTCTTCAACCTTCCCAACTACTACATGTTTGGGCATCTTGTAACTAGTTAAACTATCTACCTCAAGACCTATGGAGTTAAAAACCTCACACAATCTTTTAACGCTAACACCGCTTATGTCTATCCATTCATTTAACCATTGTTTTGTTATTATCATCTAAACTGCTCCAATAAACGCAAATCCCCCTCATAAAGCGATCTTAGATCTGGTATTTGATGCTTTAGCATGGCAATTCTCTCTATGCCTAACCCAAAGGCATATCCGCTTACATTTTCATAACCAACCGCTTTAAAAACATTTGCATGAACCTGTCCACATCCTAAGATCTCTATCCAGCCCGTGTGTGAACAAACCCTACATCCTTCATTTTTACAAAAGATACAACTTATATCAACCTCAGCACTAGGTTCAGTGAAAGGGAAAAAACTAGGTCGAAACCTTACTTTTACATCTCCAAATAAATGGTGCAAAAAATCTTCAAGTATAAATTTCAAATTTGCAAAAGAAACCTTTTTTTCTTCATCAACTACTAAACCCTCCACTTGATGAAACATGGGAGTGTGAGTTAGATCAAAATCCCTCCTAAAAACAGCCCCTGGGCATATCATGCGAATGGGTGGGGTTTGGTTTTTCATGGTTCGTATCTGAACTGGGGAAGTGTGGGTTCTTAAAAGTGTGCTATCTTTAAAATAAAAGGTATCTTGCATATCCCTTGCTGGATGATAGGGTGGAAGATTTAAGGCTTCAAAGTTGTGAAAATCATCCTCTATAAGTCCACCTTCTTCTATGGAAAAATTCATACCAACAAAATATTCAATAACCCTATCCATGGTATCCATAACAGGATGAAGGGCGCCTGAATTTGAGATATTGTTTAGCAAAGTAACATCAAAGGCACTTTTTTTCATCACCTCTTCATATCTTAGCTCTTCGAGTGATGATTTTTTTTCATTTATAAGAGTTAAAAAACGCTCTTTATCGCCATTTAACTTACTTGCATACTCTTTCTTTGCATCGCCTTTTAAATCTTTTAACTTGGCAAATTCTCCCGCAAAAAAACCCTTTTTCCCAAAAACATCCACTCTTATCTTTTCTAATTCTTTCAAAGAGGTACATTTTTCTATGGAATTATGTAAATGTTCCAACTTAATTACCTTTTTTAATATTTGACATGATTGTAGTAAAATTTTCATTATAAACGAGTTAAATCATAAAATGAGAAATGAAAAATTATTGAAATTTAAGCTTGGGTTTCTTCCTTTTTTTGTATTCGCCATACAAGGGTTGAAACAATAGGGCTATTATGATAAGCCACAATACTTTAGCTGGAATACTAGCGAAAAATATTCCATATCCGCCTCCAGATATTGTGAGGGCTTGGGAAAAACCATTCTCAGCGATCGGTCCTAGTATCATGCCCAAAATTATAGCACTCAAAGAAAAACCTAACTTTTGTAAAAAATATCCCCCAAAGGCAAAAACAAGGGTAAGCCATACATCAAATAAACTATTGTGTATAGCATAAGAGCCAACTATGGCAAAAACACTAATGGAAGCTATTAAGATCGGAGCTGATATGGAAGAAATTCGTGCAAAATAAGGGGCAAAAAATAATCCAATTACTAAAAAAACTATATTTGCAATAAAAAGTGAAATTATAAATCCATAGGTTATAACCCCATGAACACTAAAAAGCTCTGGCCCAGGAATGAGACCTTGTATCATCAATCCTCCCATAAGTGCTGCGGAGACTGTGTTTCCAGGTATTCCTAAGGTTAGAAGAGGAACCAAAGAGCCACCAACACAAGCATTATTTCCACTCTCGGCTGCGGCAATTCCCTCAGGATTTCCTCTTCCAAAAAGTTTTTTTAATCTTGATTTTTGTTTTGCGATATTGTAAGATAAAAATGCAGCTATTGTGGCACCCTCTCCTGGAATTATACCAACTATGGTACCAACGATTGTGCCTATGCAAATGGGTTTTGTCATTCCCTTTGGCATTTTTTCTCGTTTTATTGAGCTTAGATTTGTTGCTTCTTTGCTTATATTTGTTTCACCCGTTAAAGCAAGCATCTGAGTTATGGAAAACATGCCTATGAGTGCTGGCATAAAAGAAACCCCCTCATATAAATCCACAATATCAAAGGTATATCTTAAAGAGCCGCTCATGGGATCTGTTCCAATAAGAGCTATTATAAGCCCTAAAAGACCAGAAAGCACCCCTTTGTTTATACCATGATTTGAAACAGATATCACCCCAGTTAGTCCCATAAGGGCTAGCAAAAAATATTCAGGTGGTCCAAATTTTAGGGCAAAATCAGCCAGTATTGGAGAAATTAAAAGTAAAACAAAAACGGAAAAAATCCCACCTATAAAGCTTGATACCACAGAAACTTTTAAAGCAAGTCCACCCTTGCCCTTTTTTGTTAGGGGATAGCCCTCTAAAGCGGTCGCTGCAGCCGCTGGAGTACCTGGAGTTGAAAGCAAAATAGCCACGATAGAGCCCCCATACATAGCACCAGCATAAACACCTCCCATGATACTCAAGCCAACAAGGGGAGAAAATGAAAAGGTTACAGGTATCAAAAGTGCCACAGCCATCGTAGCTGTAAGACCTGGTATTCCACCTATTATTATGCCCGAAATTGTTCCAATAACAATGGCTAAAATAACCTCATAAGACATTACCGCTTGAAAAGCATCCATTAAAACCATTCTAATTCTCCAAATATGCTTGATTCTGGCAAGGGAATTTCAAATACATAAACAAATAATCCTTGCACAAAAACAATAACCAAAATAGATATAACAAAAATTCCAAGGGGCTTTTTGTATCCCATAAACCACATGGTAAGGCTTAAAAAAATCAAAGATGAGAGGACGAAGCCCAGATACTCCATAGACCAAACATAGAAAATTAAAAAGAAAATTAAATAAACAAATCCCTTTAGATCCTTTGCAAAAATTATCTTTTCTTTTTGATTTGCTATAAAGGATTTTAAAAGTTCAAAACAAGCGCTAGCAATCAAACTTATGGCTAAAAATTTGATATAAAAACCAGTCGTTACGATGGACGAAGCTTTTAGATCAAGGGTGCTCTTATATAAAAGCACCCCTAAAACTATAAAAATTAAGCTAATAAAAATATTTGCATATTTATTAGTCATAATAAATTACCAAGGCGAAACGTCATAAACTTTTTGGGTTGTTCCTTGAAGCTTATCAAGATAATCGGCATAGGTTTTACCATCCATTGGATCTAAAAAGATGTAAGTATTTGAACATTTTTTGATAAAATCAGGATCATTTACAACCTTTTTATACAAATCTTCTATCTTTTTATAAATATCATCTTTTACCTTGCTATCAACCACATAACCCCTTGTGGCTGTCATTAAAACATCAAAATTTTGCTCAATCGCTGTTGATACATCAGGAGCAAACTCGGAGCGCTTTTTAGATAAAATAGCAATAATTCTTGCTTTTTTAGCCTTATGTTGGGAAAGCATTTGGGATAAATTCATAAAAGATGCATCTATATGATTTCCTAAAATTGCAGCTTTTTGCTCGGTTGAACCCTTTGTTGGCATTAAATTAAATTCAACCCCTGATAATTTTTCAAAGTTTTTAGCAGCTAAAAAGTCATCACTTCCTATGCCATTAACCGCAACGGTAAGCTTCTTTTTCTTGGCTAGTTTAACTAGATCAGATAGGTTTTTGATAGGGCTAGATGGATGAACTACTACGATACCAGGATCTTCAGCTATATTTCCAACTACTTTAAAATCTTTCATGGTATATTTTGCTCTCTTAGCAACTATGTGGGCAACAAGCTGTGGGGTAAACACAAGCCCCCAAGTATAACCATCTGGCTTACTTCTAGCAATGGCTTCAAAGCCTATCAAACCGCCTGCTCCAGGTTTATTTACAACCATAAAATCGGCATCTTTCCAATATTTTTTCGCCACATCAGCAAAAAGCCTAGCTGTGGTATCAGTTGAGCCTCCAGCCTTTGATGGAACCACAAGCTGAATAGTCTTTGATGGATAAGCCCCATATAAATTTAGGGCAAAAAAAGCCAAAACAAGAAATAGATTTCTAAACATCTTTGTCATAATAGATCTCCTTTAAATAAAATAAATTAACGCCATAATAGCATAATTAAAATAAGATTTGAATTATTTTTCCCAATGGCACTGACTAAATGGGGATTTACTCAGTGCCGAAAACGGATTACAGATTACGGAAAACAGATAACTAGTAAGGTAAGCATTTTTTCAAAATGCCATTTATTTTTATGTTATTTTGTCAGTGCCTTCCAAATGAGATATATATTTTACAAAAAAATGATATAATAGCCCAAAAAATAAGGAGAAAAATATGACAATATTTGAAAAAATCGTGGCAGGGGAGATTCCATGCAACAAGGTCTTGGAAAATGATGATTTTTTAGCCTTCCATGACATAAATCCAAAGGCTCCCATTCATATTCTTATTATCCCAAAGGTTTGTATTAAGGATTTTGAAGAGGTCAGCCCTGAAGTTATGGCCGGACTTACTAGCTTTACCCAAGAGCTTACAAAACTTTTAGGTTTAGATAAAAATGGGTATAGATTGATTACAAATATAGGTAAAGATGGAGGACAAGAGGTTCCCCACTTGCATTTTCATTTGCTAGGTGGAGCAAAGCTTATATGGCCCCATCTAAGCGATGCAGATCCAAAGGGAAGTTTTTGATTTTCACAGGGGCAAATTTACAAATTCATAATCTTTAAGATCACAAAAAAGTAAGTCTTGAAAATTAAAATTTTTATTTAACAATAAGTTTATACAAAAGGATGCTTGAAGTGAGGCACAATTTGAAGCAGTAAATGCTAAATTTCCGTATATCTCTTCGGCTCCTTTTTTATTTGTTTTATAAAGATTTTTTGTTTTTGCGGAAGTGCTAACTTGTAAAACTGAGCCCCCAATGGCTCCGTGAACGAATTTTTTAAAATGTTTTTCACACCACAAAGCAAGTAGCTTTTTTGTTTTTACATCATCCACGCAGTCAACTACAACATGAGCTTTTTTGAGTAATTTATCTATATTTTTTTCATCTAAATACTTTGGTTTTTTGTGAATTTTTAATGCTGGATTTATAAGTAAGAGGTTTTCTTTTAAAACATCTACTTTTTTTACATGTAAAGTATTTAAATTTGAAAAATTTTGTCGATTTAAATTGTGTTCACAAAAGCTATCCCTATCTATTAGAGTAAGCTTTCCAACTCCAATTCTAGCCAACAACTCCGCCACATTTCCCCCAAGTCCACCGCATCCAACTATGCAGACATGGGCTTTAAAAAGCCTAAATTGCTCATGTTGGGATATGGTATTTTGATTTCTTTTAAAACGCAAAGGGGTAAGCCCTTTTTTGAAGACCTTTCTTTCGATTTGCCTAAAAGAGAGCTTAGTTTTTTTTAGTTTTTTTTGATAATATTTCAATGAAACAAATCTTTGCCCCATCAGCCACCGCCAACCTTTGGAAATAGGCTTAAAATATCCCCATCTTGAAGCTCAGTTTGCTCATCTGCATGGCGAGAATTTATCATCAAAACCCCCAAGGGCAGTTTGTGATTTGCAATACCATACATATCCATCACATCAACTGCCTTTGTTCCTTTTTCTAACTCCAATTCCTTAATCTTAAAAAGATTTTCGCGATATTGGGCAAAAAGTTTCAGGGTTATTTTCATGCAAAATTCCAAAACTCATCAATTTCCTTGTTTGTAAAATCCCAAGTTACATTGTGGGGCGGTAAGGTTTCGTATTTCATAAATTCAGGCATTCTATCATCGGCACTTGTAAATCCAGCTCTTTTATTAAAATCTCTTTCAATTTTTAATATGTTTTTGCCAAGATTTGTAACATCATCCCCTGTTAAATTTACACCAAATCTAGCATTTATCATATCAATCAAAGCTGGTAAACATTTTGGATCATCAAGGGCAGGAAAGGCAACAAAAATACACATGCCCGTACTATCAACTGCTGCTGATGCTATCTGGAGATTTCTTGAGAGCTCCACTTGTCCATCTTTTTTGAGTGGATCCACATAGCCACCGCTATTTAGGATATTTGTTGCAACTGCATATCCTGCTGTGTGATCAGCTCCCATGGGAGTGGTAACATAGGTAACACCCTGGCCCTTAACAGCCCTTGGCTCATAGGCAGGAATGGCTTGATTTTTAACCACTGGCACACGAACTAAACCATAAAGTTTACCTAGATTTCCAGTTCCCCCACCTATGATGCGCCCAAGAGGAGTACCATTTGCAAGTTCTTCTTTTATGAGTCTGTAAGCCTCTTTTCCATCTCCGTATTTTAAAATACCAGCATCAACAGCTAAACCTAAAGTAACACTAGTCTCTATGGTATCAAGTCCTAAATCATCCATAAGAGCGTCTAGTTTTGCTATCAAGTCCAAATCTTTTATGCCTAAATTTGCCCCCATTGCCCAAATACTTTCATATTCAAAGCCAGAGGTAAGGTATTTTCCTTTTTTGTCATTGTAAACTTGAGAGCATTGTATAACACATCCAGCATGGCATCCGTGAGTTGTCTTGCCCCCTCTATCTTTAATGTTTTCAGCCATGGTTTCACCGCAAATCTCCTCTGCAAACTCAAAATTTCCTTCCCTAAAATTTCTAGTTGGCAAACCGCCAGCTTCGTTGATGATGTTTACCAAAACATTGGTTCCAAAAGCAGGTAATCCCTCGCCACTGATTGGATTTTCTTTTAAGGCTTTAGTGAAGATTTTATTTGCTTCTTTAAATTTTTGTGGATCATGCAAGGTCGCTTCTTTATACTTTTCACTATCGATAGTAATACATTTTATCTTTTTTGAACCCATAACGGCTCCTAAGCCACCACGCCCATGACTTCTTAGCTTGCCTTGTGGGTCTTTTACGGAAACATTAGAGGTTAACATCCTCATCTCCCCAGGTCTTCCTATGCTCATAACAGCTACTTTTTTATTGTATTTTTCAAGCATGGAATCTAGTACAAAATAATTATCCTTTCCAACTAACTCGGGACAGGGTGTAAATTCGACCTTATCTTTTGTTACATGCAAATGGTAAAAATCATCGCCCTCAGGAATATTTTCGATTATCAAAGCTTTAACTCCAAGTTTAGCCATAATTCCAGCACTGGTTCCGCCTACATTACTTTCTTTAATGCCTCCTGTTAGGGGGCTTTTTGCTCCCAAAGAATTTCTACCAGAATTTGAAGCTGCGGTTCCAGAAAGAAGCCCTGGGCAAAAAACCATTTTGTTATTTGGTCCTAGTGAATGACACTCTGGGTCAACCTCTTTTGCAACTATGGTAGAAGTTAAACCTCTGCCACCAAGCCCCATCCACTCCGTTGGAACATCTTCGATCTTGTAAGTTAGATTTTTCATATCTACTCTGTATATTTTATCTGCCATGGGCAATCCTTTTATTTTGTGATTTAATCCATTATACATTAATTTTGGAAAAATAATAACAAAATTAAGAAAAAATCATATATGTTTTTTGGGCATATATGTTTTTACACAACTTTTGAGGATATTATAATATGAATTTTTAGAATATTTTAATATGGGGGGACAATTTACTTATAAAAAATAAATTTTGGAAAAAATATTTGATTATTTGTTTAAAATTTTAAGCCATCTAACCACTTTTGTAAGCTTTCTATCTGTTTTAAAGTTGAAGCAGTGGACGTTCCGCCTTTTCCGTCTCTTGCGTTCATGGAAACTTCCAGGGGTAAACATTCCATTACTTTTTTGCTAATCCTATTATCAATTTCTTTGATATATTTATATTCAAGCTCACTTAGATCTACTCCCAAACTCTCAGCTTTTGCAACCACTTTTCCGGTTATAAAGTGGGCCTCTCGAAAGGGAATTTTACACTCGCTAACTAAAAAATCAGCTAGATCAGTAGCACTTAGATGCCCTTTTTTACATGAAAGGAGCATATTTTCTTTATTTATACTTAGGCTTTTTAGGGCTTCGTTTAAAATTTTAAGGGAAATTTGAGCGTTTTCCACACTATCAAAAACGCCTTCCTTATCCTCTTGGGTGTCTTTATTGTAAGCTAGTGGTAAGCCTTTCATAACGGTTAGTAAGCCCATCAAATTTCCATAAACCCTTCCGGTTTTTCCTCGCATAAGTTCTGGAATATCAGGGTTTTTTTTCTGGGGCATGATGGAGCTTCCGGTGGAATATTCATCACTAAAGCTAAGATAGCCAAACTCACTACTAGACCACAAAACCAACTCTTCACAAAGCCTTGAAATATGCATAAAAAGGGTCGAAATATTAAACAAAATCTCCAAAGCAAAATCCCTATCACTAACCGTATCAAGGCAATTTTCACTCACCCTAACAAAGCCCAAAAGCTTTGCAACTTCTTCCCTATCAATCGGATGGGGAGTTCCAGCTAATGCACCACATCCTAGGGGCAAAACATTGTTTCTTTTGTGTGAACTTTCAAATCTTTCGCAATCGCGCTTTAGCATATGAGCATAGGCTAGTAAATGAAATCCAAAATTAATAGGCTGGGCATGTTGAAGGTGGGTCATACCAGGAAGAAGGGTATCTGTATGCTCTTTTGCCATGTCTAAAAGGGTTTTTATAAGCTTTAATATAAGAGAATGTAGAGATTTTGTATTTTGCAAAACATAAAGTCTAAAATCAAGGGCAACCTGGTCATTTCTACTCCTTGCGGTGTGGAGCTTTCCGCCTACTGATCCAACCAACTGGGTTAATCTTTTCTCAATCGCCATATGAATATCTTCATCGCTTATATCAAAGACAAATTCACCCTTTTCGATTTCAGTTTCTATCTTTTTTAAACCATCTATTAGGGTATCTCTTTCATTTTTGCTTATAATATCTTGCTTAGCCAGCATAGTCGCATGGGCGATTGAGCCTTGAATATCTTGCTTATAAAGCTTTCTATCGAATTCTAAAGAAGCATTAAAAGCATCTAATAATCTAGCACTTTTTTTGCTAAATCTCCCTGCCCACATTTTTTGCATTTTGTTACCTTTTTTTTGGATAATGAATCTTGATTGTAAAAGTCGAAAAAATTAAAAAGAAAATCCAGCCTCAAGCTTTATTGCATTAACAAAAGACTGGATAAAATTTATATAGACAATAAACTACTACCTACAAACATCCACTATATATTCTGCTTTGGGATACAAGTATATTTCAACCCTTCTATTTAATGCCATGTTCGCTGCACTTGTATTTGGTGCAACGGGTTTATCATAAGAGCAACCCTTTGAAAATACTTGATTTCCTATGCCAGAATTTAATATGGTATTTCCCACATTTGAAGCTCTTTTTTCCGATAAGGTTTTGTTGTAAGCGTAAGTTCCCCTGCTATCTGTGTAACCAACAACTTGAACTATGGTTTTTGGATATTTATTCAATATAGCACCAACCTTTGCTGTCTTAGACTGGGCACTTAGGGTTGGAACCGATGAATTGGTTGTAAACATCATCTTATCCCTAAACATTATCTTAACATATCTATCCGTATTGGAAACTATCAAGTCATTTGAAGGATCTAAAGCTGCATTTGGATCGTTATTAACATCTGTATTTAAACTTCCAGCAACCTCTTTTGCCTGTTTACTTATGCTATAACCAATAGCACCACCTATGGCAGCACCTGCAGCAGCTCCTATGACTTTATTTCTTCCTTTGCTTCTTCCGCCTATATTGTTACCTAGAGCGATTCCAGCAAGGGCACCAATGGCACTACCTATAAGAACCGAGCTGTTTGGTCCAGATGCTTGTCCTGGAGAATTTCCAGCACATCCTATTAGCATACTAGCTGCCACAACAGAGGCTATGGCAGATTTTATATTTATAATTTTCATATTAAATCCTTTTTTTAATTGTTTTTAATTATATTTTCTCAAAGTTAAAAAATTGTGAATTGCACCAACAATTTGCAAAATAAACCCCAAGATACTATTAGATCACCAAAAGCCCTATTTAAAAGGGCTTTTATCTATATTTTAGGACCAGCAGCCGAATAATCAAACTCATCATTTGCGCTTATGTATTTGTTAAAATTTTCAACAAACATACCTGCTAATTTTTTAGCCATCTCATCGTAAGCATTCTTGTCTTCCCATGTGTTTCTAGGGTTTAGAACCTTAGTTTCTACGCACTCAAGGGAAGTTGGGATTTCAAGATCAAAAAGAGGAATTTTTTCAAAACTTGCCTTTTGGATGCTTCCATCTAGTATGGCATTGATGCATGAGCGTGTGGCTTTGATACTCATTCTTTTACCTCTTCCATAAACTCCCCCTGTCCAACCTGTGTTTACTAAATACACATGAACTCCATGTTTATCTATCTTTTCGCCTAAAAGTTTGGCATAAAGGGTTGGGTGAAGTGGTAAAAATGCCTCTCCAAAACAAGCTGAAAAAGTTGCCACTGGCTTGGTTATACCCCTTTCAGTTCCAGCAACTTTTGCTGTGTAACCACTTAGAAAATAATACATCGCCTGCTCTTTAGTAAGCTTAGAAACTGGAGGCAAAACTCCAAAGGCATCGGCTGTTAGGAAGATGATATTGCTTGGATGTCCTGCTTGAAGGCTTGGCTCATGGTTTTGTATATGATAGATTGGGTAGCTTACCCTTGTATTTTCGGTTTTGCTTCCATCATCATAATCCACCACACCCTTTTCATCATAGACCACATTTTCCAAAAGGGCATCTCGTTTGATGGCTCCGTATATTTCAGGCTCATTTTCAGCACTTAGTTTTATGCACTTTGCATAACATCCGCCCTCAAAATTAAATACACCCTCATCATCCCAGCCATGCTCATCATCGCCTATTAATTTTCTATGTGGATCGGTTGAAAGGGTTGTTTTTCCTGTTCCTGAGAGACCAAAAAATAGTGCTGTATCGCCTTTTTTACCCACATTTGCCGAACAATGCATGGAAAGTTTTCCCTCAAGTGGTAACCAATAATTCATCATGGAAAAAATTCCCTTTTTCATCTCTCCGCCATACCAAGTTCCGCCAATGACTGCTATATTTTCTTCCACATTAAAAACCACAAAAACATCCGAATGTAAACCCTGCTTTTGCCAATCCTCATTTACACATTTGCAAGCATTAAAAACGGTAAATTCTGGACTAAAACCATCTAGATCTTTTTTTTCTGGGCGGATAAACATATTTTTTACAAAATGGGCTTGCCAGGCAACTTGGGTTATAAATCTAACCTTTTTTCTACTTGCCAAAGAGCCACCACAATAGGCATCTTGGACGTAAAGATCTGTATTTGAGAGCTGTTTTTTTACCTTAGCAAATAAATCATCAAAAATTTTCTCATCTATGGGAAAATTGGTATCTCCCCAAGCTATATATTTATTTGATGGGCTTTGATTTACAAAATACTTATCCTTTGGGCTTCTTCCTGTAAAAATCCCAGTATCAACCATAAAGGTTCCATTGCTTGAGATTGCACCCTCGCCGTTTTTTACCTCATGTTTGAAAAGTTCATCATAGCTAAGATTGTAAAAAATCTCGCCAATTCCTTTTAAACCTAGATTTTGTAATGTTTGTTTAAGTGACATTTTATCTTCCTAAACCTTTTATTTGAAAATAGACAAAAGCACACCAGCTGCAACCGCTGAGCCGATAACCCCTGCCACATTTGGACCCATAGCATGCATTAAAAGCATATTTGTTGGGTCTTCTTTCATGCCTTCTTTATTAGAAACACGAGCCGCCATCGGAACCGCACTTACTCCTGCTGAGCCTATTAGTGGGTTTATCTTATCTTTGCTTAAAATATTCATAAGTTTTGCCATCAAAATTCCAGCTGCAGTTCCAATGGAAAAGGCTATCAAACCAAGGGCTAAGATGCCTAAAGTCTGAGGAACCAAAAACTTTTCAGCTGCAAGTTTTGAGCCAACTGCGAGACCTAGAAAAATCGTAACTATATTTATAAGTGAATTTTGCAAAGTATCGCTTAATCTCGCAACAACCCCACTTTCTTTGACCAAGTTTCCAAAGGCTAGAGCACCTATAAGAGGGGTTGCATCTGGTAAAGCTAAAAGACAAAGAACTAAAATGGTTATGGGAAATAATATCTTTTCAAGTTTTGATACTTGACGAAGCTGAACCATCTTGATTTTTCTCTCTTCTTTTGAAGTTAGTGCTCTCATGATAGGTGGTTGGATGATGGGAACTAATGCCATGTAAGAATACGCCGCCACCGCGATGGCCCCAAGCAAGTCAGGGGCAAGGCGTGAGGCTATAAATATGGCTGTGGGTCCATCTGCACCGCCTATAATTCCAATAGCCGCTGCATCTTGAAGGGAAAAACTAAAAATATCCGTGTATTGGCTAAGAGCTAGGGCTCCAACTAGGGTTGCGAAAATTCCAAACTGGGCTGCTCCTCCTAAAAGGGCGGTTTTTGGATTTGCCAAAAGTGGTCCAAAATCCGTCATGGCTCCCACACCCATGAAAATGATAAGGGGAAATAATCCATTGGCAATTCCAGCATTATAAACAATGCCTAAAAACCCATTTGGTCCTGCAATTTCAGCTATTGGGATGTTTGCTAACAATCCCCCAAAGCCTATGGGAATGAGTAAAAGTGGCTCAAAACCCTTAGCAATAGCTAGATAAAAAAGCAAAAATGCCACAAATATCATGATAACTCTACCCCAACTTTGGGTAAATACACTCAATTCATGTCCTTGGGAATCTTTGAGATTTTCCTTTGGACTTATAAAGGCATTTAATCCTGTGGTTTTATAAAAACTTCCAAAAAGCTCTCCTAAAGATTTGCTATGATATTCCTTTTGAACCTCAGGGGCCGAGGGTGCATGAGTCGAAGCATTTAGGCTTAGGGTGCTAAAAAATAATAAAAATAAAATTACTACAATTTTTCTCATTATAAACTTACCAATAATTGCTCATTTTCAACCACATCGCCCACATTTACATGTAAGGCAGAAACCACTCCATCAGCAGGGGCTACAACTTCTATTTCCATTTTCATAGCTTCCAATATAACTATAACTTCCCCATTTTTAACCGCTTGACCCTCTTTAACTAGGATTTTAAATACACTTCCTGGCAAAGTTGATTTTACCTCAACTCCACTACTTTTAGATGCAGATGGGGCAGGAGCTGAAGGGGCATTTGATGGTGTTAGGGACTTAATTTCTACATTTTCACCCTCAGCTACTTGCACATTATAGCTTTGTCCATTTACTACAACGGTGTAAGAACCTGAACTTGAAGCCTTAGCGGGAATTTTTGGTGCTTCTTTTTTGACTGATTTATCTATCTTTCTAACATTTACCCTTGCTTCACCCTTTAGGAAAGCTACACCCTTTTCCTTACAAGCTGCTACTATGAAAAGGTTTTCATCATTTACTTCTATTTTCTCATCTTCAAGGATTTTTTGGGTATAGGCAAGGGATTTTGTCTCATCCTTATCGGCAATATCTATGGCATTTTCTTTTGTCGGTTCTAGATCTAATTGTTTTGAGGCTAATTCAACTACCTCACTATTTGGTTCAACGGGAGTTTTACCAAAATATCCTAGGACCATCTTTCCATATCCATCGGCGATTTTTTTCCATTTTCCAAACATAACGTTGTTAAAAGCTTGCTGGAAATAAAACTGACTAACAGGGGTTACACTAGTTCCATATCCGCCCTTTTCAACCACTTCCCTCATGGCATTAATCACTTCTGGGAATTTATCTAGGATATTATTGTCCCTCATCATTTGGGTATTTGCCGTCAAAGCTCCACCAGGCATTGGAGAAAATGGGATAAGTGGGCTAACCTGCGTCGCTTCTGGGGGCATAAAATAATCTTTTAATTGATCTTTTAGCACTTCTTCGTATTTTAAAACTTTTTCTACCTCAAGTCCACCTAGATCATACCCCTTGCCTTTTACAGCATGGAGCATGGTTAAAATATCAGGCTGACTCGTTCCCCCGCTTACTGGAGATGCGGCTAGATCTATACCATCAACTCCTGCTTCAAGGGCGGCTAGATAACATGCTATACTAACCCCTGCGGTCTCATGGGTATGAAGTCTTAGGTGGGTATTTTCTGGCACTAGTTTTCTTGCCATCTTGATAGTCTCATAAACCTTTTGGGGATTGCTCGTGCCACTTGCATCCTTAAAACAGATACTATCGTAAGGAATACCACTATCTAGTATCTCGCGAAGAGTTTTTTCATAAAAAGCCACATCATGTGCCCCTTTACACTTTGGAGGTAAATCCATTAAGGTCACTACCACTTCATGCTTTAAGCCGTGGTGATCTATTCTTTCGCCACTATATTTTAGATTTTCCACATCATTTAGGGCGTCGAAATTTCTAATGGTTGTGGTTCCGTGTTTTTTAAACATTTTTGCATGCAGATCTACAAGTTCTCTGCTTCCTGTATCTAGCATAACAGTATTTACTCCACGGGAAAGAGTTTGCAAATTTGCATCTTTGCCGACAACCTTCCTAAACTCATCCATCATGTCAAAGGCATTTTCATTTAAATAAAAAAATAAACTCTGAAACCTAGCTCCTCCACCAAATTCAAAGTGGGTAACGCCAGCTTGTGAAGCTGCCTCCACTGCGGGCATGAAATCTTTTATTAAAACCCTACCACCAAATACGGACTGAAACCCATCCCTAAATGTTGTATCCATTATATCTATAAATTTTTTTGCCATTATCGTCCTTTATTTTGATTTTTAAATTGTGTGATTGCAGCTGATATAACAGCAACTAGGGCTGTGTCATCTTGTGTGTTTTGAGTGCTTGAGTTTGGAACTTGCACTAGGGGTTTAGTAAAAAACTTTGCTATGATGGATGATTGTATTTTTAATACTATAACCATAAGAATTAAAAATAAAAACACCGTTACCATGCCCAAAGCCATAAATTTCAAACCCTCGCTAACTAGGTTCATCTCCATAGCATTATGCCTTTTTTGCTTTTTGCCCATAAAATTTTATGAAGCTGGGTTATTTTAGCATTTAGTTTATTAAAAAAACCTAACTAAAAGGGGAGGCACTTAAAAAAAATTCATATATGAAAATTGGTAACAAAAAAGTTTATTTTTAAATCTCCTTATTTTTTTGCTTTGGTGCATCTATCGACCAAATACATTATATTTCTATAAGCTAATCCACTATGTTCGCTTAGTCCGATCTCACATGTTTTACTCGTAGAAAATGCCAGTTTAACACCCTTTGGAATTTCTTCTTTTAAATGGCGGAGAGCGGATGAATTTAATTCTGGAAAAGTAAAGCCCCTATCTCCTGCAAATCCGCAACAACTTACTTTTTTAGGAATGATGACTTTATGGGAGCATTTATTTGCTAATTCTTCTAAAAAATGGGCTGAGCCTGAAGTTTGGGTGCTGCATGTTTTGTGGATAAGAATTGGCTCATCCACCTTTGTAAAACTTAGATCATCAAGTAAAAATCTCATAACAAATTCATCGGCTCCGTAGATTTTAAGCTTTGCATCTAGGTGGCTTTTCATGGTTTTTGTACAGGGAGACATATCGCAGATGATGGGATATTTTCCATTGTTTGTGGCTATTCTTAGGGCATTTTGAAGTTCTTTGTTTTTCACATCTCCTTCTTCTTTGTATCCTTTAGAATAAAAGGGCATTCCACAGCACAGATCTTGCGAATATTTTGGCACAATTAGCTCATACCCAGCCTTGTTTAGTATGCTTTTAACCACTTCATGGATGGTTTTTTCATCTCTTTTTGGCTTTGGATTTCCAAAAGTTTGATTGATACACGAAGAAAAGTAAACCACTTTTTTATGGCTCTTATAGGGTTTAAGATCTTGCTTTAGGGGCTTTTGTCCACTTGGCAAACTTGCATTCCATAATGGAATATGATTTTTACTAAGTTTGTGTATTTTCTTGGCAACCGATTTTGAAAAATCCACATTTAAGTGGCTTAATACATGTAAACCTTTTAGGGCGTATCTTGCCACATTTAAAAGTCCTCCATAATGGGATGAGGCAAAAGAGGCAAGGTTTTTATTGAAACTTGTTGCCTCAATGGAGCGTAAATATTTTGTCATATCTCCCATATTTATACCAACAGGACAGCGGGTAAAACAAAGCGAACAAGTAGCACAGGTTTCTAGTCCATCATAAGTATATTTGGCTTTAAGATCTTTAAATTTTGCTACATCTTTAGTTTTTAATTGGCTTAATTTTCTATTTGCAACTATGCGTTGACGGGGTGTCAGGCTTAGCATATTAGACGGACAAACACTCTCGCAAAAACCGCACTCTATGCACATATCCACAAGCTTGTTTGTTTTTGGTAAAATTTTCAGATTTTGCAAATGGGCTTTTGGGTCTTTATTTATGATAACTCCCGGATTTAGAAGATTATGTGGATCAAAAATATTTTTAATCTCTTTCATAATCTCATAGGCTTCCTCGCCCCATTCTAAGGATACAAAAGGAGCCATATTTCTCCCCGTTCCATGCTCAGCTTTTAGGCTTCCTTTGTAATGAGACGCCACATGCAAAGATAGCTCTTGCATGAAATTATCGTATTGTTCTTTTTGTTTTCGGGTTTCAAAGGTTTGGGTAAAAACAAAATGCACATTGCTATCTAGGGCGTGTCCGAAGATTATGCTATCTTCATACCCATGTTTTTTCATTATCTTTTTTAGGTCTAATATTCCCCTAGCAAAATCTTCCATAGGATACGCCACATCCTCTATGATAACCGTTGTTCCAACCTCCCTAACCCCTCCAACTGCTGGAAAGAGGCCCTTTCTTATGTTCCAAAAAGTGGTATATTCTTGCACATTTGTCGTAAAACTAGCGGGAATTTCCATATCCCAATTTTTTAAAATATCCAAAATAACATCTATATTTTCTTTTAAAATTTTAGGATTTTTTGCCCTTGTTTCTATCAAAAGAGCTGTGGCGTCTTTGCTTAGGGTTTTTAGGTATGGGGGCATTCCTTCTTTATTTTCAACGCTTTTTAATGACCTTCTATCCATAAGTTCAGCCGCATCTACCCTATCTTTGCAGGTAAGTTTTAATTTCGCAACCGCTTCACAGGCATCTTTTATATTTTTAAAAATGATTAAACCACTTGCCTTATCCTTATAATCAGGTATAGTTTTTAATGTAACCTCTTCTATAAATCCCAAAGTTCCCTCACTCCCAACCATTAGATGTTTGATAATCTCATACACATCTTCATAATCAACCAAGGAATTTAAACCATAGCCACAGGTATTTTTTATCTGAAATTTTTTGATAATTTTTGCTTTTAACTCTTTATTTTCGCTAAGTTTTTTGGCAAGGGAGGAAATGTTTGCTAAAAGGTCTTTATGGGTTTTTTCAAACTCTTTTTTACTTTGCTCACTACTGGTATCAAGCCTTGAGCCATCACTAAAAATAAGCTTAATATCTTTGATAGTTTTATAGGAATTATCCTCAGTCCCACAACACATTCCACTTGCATTATTTGCCACTATACCACCTATCATAGCACTATTTATGGACGCTGGATCTGGTCCTATCTTTTTTTGAAATTTGCCAAGTGAAGTGTTTGCATCTAAACCTATTACCGATGGGGCAAGGCTTACAAAATTTTTATCTTTAGAAATACTTATGTTATCCCAATCCCTTGAAGTTACAACCAAAATAGAATCGCTTATAGCTTGCCCAGAAAGGCTAGTTCCTGCTGCACGGAAAACCATTGGTAAGGCTAGATCTGAGGCAGTTTTGATGATATTTGCAACCTCATCTGCATTATTTGCCCAAATGACAATCTTTGGCACAAGCCTATAAAATGAAGCATCAGTTCCGTAAGCTAGGGTTCTTAAACTATCTGTAAAAATTCTAGATCTATCAATACTTTGGCTAATAAGATGGTAAAATTTAAGGTAATTTCCATGGAGTAACATAGTTTATCCTTTTTGGAGGCTGTTTTGTGGATTTTACTATTTTATTATTGATAATATGTTGAAATGATAATAAATCTAATTAGTCCAACTTACTCCAAATATTTCTGGAAAAAACATAAATATAATCATAATGCTTATTTGCAAAAATATAAAAGGGATTACACCCCTGTAAATATCAATGGTTCTAACATGGGCAGGTGCTACTCCTCGCAAGAAAAATAAACTAAACCCAAAGGGAGGGGTTAGAAATGAAGTTTGCAAGTTTAAGGCTATCAAAATAGCAAACCATACTGGGTTTATACCTAGATTTAATACTATTGGAGCTATAATTGGAACTATGATATATGAAATTTCCACAAAGTCTATAAAAAAACCAAGTATCATAATGGCAATCATAGAAAAGATAATAAATCCCCATTTTTCCCCAGGCAAACTTAACATAAAAGTCTCTATAATCTCATCTCCACCAGCATAGGTAAACACCATAGTAAAAGCTGTTGCGCCTATCAAGATGCCAAAAACCATGGCTGTAATTTTAGCAGTCTCTAAGGATACTTCTTTTAACATAGAAAAAGAAAAACTTTTATAAAAAATGGAAAGCAAAATAGCACCCATGCACCCAACAGAAGAGCTTTCAGTTGGGGTTGCAACCCCTGCGAATATGGAGCCTAAAACCAAGACAACTAAAACTAGAGTTGGAATGATGGCTAGGAGGGCATTTTTTATTTGCTTTGATTTTTTTATATCTTGCTCAAATTCTATACTAGGTGCTAAATCCTTTTTCCAAAAAGCTACAAACAAAATAAAAAGTATATAAACTCCCACCAGGGCAAGTCCAGGGTAAAAGGCGGTTTTAAATAGATCCCCAGCAGGAACCCCAAAAACATCCCCTAGGATTATCAAAACTATGGATGGAGGGATGATTTGACCTAAAGTTCCAGAAGCACAAATAGTTCCTGTGGCTATGGATTTGTTATAATTGTATTTTAGCATAACGGGCAAAGATATAACTCCCATAGCAACCACACTAGCCCCCACGACTCCAGTTGAAGCTGCAAGTAAGGCACCTACAAGTATGGTACTAATAGCAACTCCACCCCTAATTCTTCCAAATAAAAATCCCATAGATTCGAGCATAGCCTCAGCAAGACGGGTTTTTTGCAAAACCATTCCCATAAAGATAAAAAGAGGAACGGCTAGCAAAATAGTGTTTTTCATGATGGAAAATATACGAAAGGGCATCATAGAAAACATATCTAAGCCAATTTCAATCCCATCCATCAAGGTGTCCCCATCCCCAAGGGCTTCTAAAACTCCACCAATCAAACCAAAAAATACAGCCACAGCCCCAAAGGTAAAAGCCACAGGAAAGCCTATAAGCAACATAAACAAAGCCGCAAAAAACATCACTATACCAAGCATTAAGCAAGTGCCTTTTTGTCTATTCTTTGGTTAAGATTTGAATCACAACCTCGATATAGATTTATATTTTTTATGATAAACCCAACAGAATAAAAAACCAAAAACCAAAAAGAAAGGGGTATCATGCCCTTAACTATCCACCAATACGCAAGACCACCTGGGTCGGCGCTGCCTTCGTTGCTGTTAAAAGATTCTAAAGCATAAGGGGTGGAATTTATAGCAATTAGCAAGGAAATGGGAAGCAAAAAGATAAGAGTTCCAAAAATATTTATAATAGCCTTTTTCTTGTGATCTAGTTTATCGTAAACTATATCCACTCTCACATGAGCATCTTGACTTAGGGTGTAAACTAACCCAAAAAGCATAACCACTGAAAAAAAGTGCCATTCCATTTCTTGCAACGCTAAAGAGCCAGTTTTGAAAAAATATCTTAAAATAACATCCAAAAACACATTTAACATCATCAAAAAAGTTGCAAATGCACATATGTAGCCTATAAATTTAGCAAATTTATCAAAAATCTTTTCTAATTTTAACAACATAACAAATCATTTATTCTATAAAATTTTGTGGGTTTTTTATGATAAGGGAATGATCAGCTATCGCCTCTTCGGCCGTATGATAGCGTTCATTAAAAAGCGGTTTCTCATAATCCACATCATCCCCATCCAAAGGAAACACCATAGTTTCATAAACTATACGATCATCATCTTCAAACCATGTGTGGCGAATGGGTGTGGCTATGGTCGATACTAAAAATTCTTTTTTATTGTATTTTACTATATTTTTAAGTTCTAAGTCTTTCATAGGTGGCAATTATACTCAGTTTACTTTAAGGTTTGCTTACGTGCACTGGCTAAATGGGGATTTAGCCGGTGCTGAAAACGGAAAACAGATAACTAGTAAAGTAAGCATTTTTTCAAAATGCCATTTATTTTTATGTTATTTTGTCAGTGTGTAAGGATGGCACTAACTAAATCAGTGCCATAAAGAGGACCTTTGTAAGCGTTCTAGATCAAACAAAAAATTTATTTATCATAATCGCAAGTATGGAAATTGGAACCACGAATCGAATAAGAAATAACCATATATTAAAAAGTTTTTCTCCCATAAATTCTACGAGTAAGCCTTTAAGTTGTCCCTTATCCATCACAAATCCCACAAAAATACTTATCAAAATTCCACCTATTGGCATAAGTATCATGGATGTGAGCTTATCTAGGATGTCAAAAAATCCTGTTCCAAAATATGTAACATACTCTTTTACTCCCTCCACATTGGATAAAAGTGCCATTATGCCTAAAACATAAATAACAAAACCAACTATGCTAAGGGATTTTAACCTTGTATATTTTAACTTATTTTCCATAAAAGCTATGCTTGGCTCTATCATGGAAATTGCCGAAGTAATTCCCGCAAATGCAAGGGCAATAAATAGCAATAAACTAAGGATATTGCCTAAAATTCCCATATCGCTAAATAAAGAAGGAAGGGTAACAAATATAAGTCCAGCTCCCTCACTTGGCTTTAGGCCATAGTGAAAGGTAAAGGAAAATATCATAATCCCAGCAATCAAAGCTATAAGAGTATCAAGACCAGCAACCATCACTGAAGACTTAAATAGATTATCCCTCTCGGGCAAAGCTGAAGCATAAGTCATGATGGTTCCAACACCCAAACTAAGGGTAAAAAAGGCTTGACCAACGGCTGCTAAAACAGAATCCGCACTCAATTTTGAAAAATCTGGAACAAATAAAAAGCTTACAGCTTTGCCAAAACCATCTAAGCTCATAGCATAGAGCATAAGTCCAAAGAGTATGACAAAAAGCATGGGCATAAGAATGATATTTGCCTTTTCAATTCCTTGTATAAGTCCACGGGAAACAATAAAAAACGTCATGGCAAAGGCGATGGTAAAATATATAATCTGATCGCAAGCTTGACTTGTTATCATACCCCCAAACATAGCCCCTGCATCTTGAGAATTTGTGGGTAAAGTCGAAAATGATACTACTATATATTTTAAAAGCCAACCCATAACGATAGTATAAAAAGAAACTATTAAAACTGGAATAATGATAATAAAACCAGCAAATTTCCAAGCCTTTTGTCCACTTGGAGCTAGATCAGTAAAAGCTGATACTGGATCTTTTCTGCTAAGTCTTCCCATGGCAACTTCTGCTAAAAATAAGGTTACACCAATTCCCAAAATGGTAAGAAGATAAACCATAACAAAGGCACCACCACCATTTGAACCTGTCATGTATGGAAATTTCCATACATTTCCCAAACCAACAGCACTTCCGGCGGCTGCTAGTATAAAGCCAACACGACTAAATCTGCCTAATTGCATAATCTTCCTTAATAAAAAAATAAATAGCATTATACTATTAAATAATAACTTAGATTTTACTTTTTTGGATAATCATTATCCAAATATAAAGAAAAATAAGTTACAATTAGATACAAAAACGCTAAAGGAAAGTAATGGCAACGGGAATTTTTGTACTATTTGATGATATAGCACTATTGGCTGATGATGTGGCACTAACAGCAAAAATGGCAACTAAGAAAACAGCGGCTATTTTAGGGGACGATCTGGCTGTAAATGCTGAAAAAGCGACGGGTTTTAGCCAAGATAAGGAACTTAAAGTCATTTGGGCGATAACCAAAGGATCGCTACTAAATAAGATCATTATCCTACCCTTTACCTTTATTTTAAATTATTTTGCTTCATGGGCGATTTCCATAGCTTTGATATGTGGAGGATTGTACCTTTTGTATGAGGGGGCTGAAAAGATTTATGAGGTTTTATTTCACAAAAGCGAAGATGAAGAGCATAAAAAGCAGTTGCAAAGTTCCACAAGTCAAAACGTCCTTGATCTAGAAAAAAAGAAGATAAGAAGCGCTATATTTACGGATTTTATCCTATCTATAGAGATAGTTGTTATAGCATTAAGCTCGGTATCAAGTCAGAGTTTGCTTGTCCAAATCCTAAGCACATCCTTTGTAGCCCTAATAGCAACGGTTGGAGTTTATGGTCTAGTTGCGCTTATCATAAGGTTGGACAATGTGGGATTTTGGTTCATAAAAAAGGGTCACCCAAAAACAGGTCAAGCCTTTGTGGATTTCATGCCCCTTTTAATACGCACTTTAGGCGTCATAGGAACCATAGCCATGTTTTTAGTTGGCGGAGGCATTTTAGCTCACAATATAGAATACTTCCACCACTTTTTCATAGCGGGCATACCTAGCATCCTAAATGAACTCCTAATCGGCATAGTCATAGGAATTTTTGTTTTGGCAATGGTCATGGCGTTTAAAAAACTATTTTTAAAATCATAAATTTACTAGATCTAATCACCCATACCATTTTTCAGTTCTCCGTGATCCGAAATCTGAGGCACTGATAAAATAACATAAAAATAAATGGCATTTTGAAAAAATGCTTACTCTACTAGTTATCTGTTTTCTGTAATCTGTAATCCGTTTTCGGCACTTAATCATAATTTAACCAACATTCATGTAAAATTCTCTCATCAAAGTGATAAGTAGGGATACGCAAGCCGAACGGACTTTGAGATAAACAAATTTAGGAGGTTTTTATGAAAAAGATTCTTTTTCTTATGCTAGCGCTTGTTGCTAGTGCATTTGCGGGTGAAGCTGCCGCTCTTAACGTTGCTAGTGAAACACTAGCTGGATATTCTGTACTTGCTGCGGGTATTGGTCTTGGACTTGCTGCACTAGGAGGTGCGATAGGTATGGGAAATACTGCTGCTGCAACCATAGCTGGAACCGCAAGAAACCCAGGTCTTGGCGGAAAATTAATGACAACCATGTTTATCGCACTTGCGATGATCGAAGCACAGGTTATTTACGCGCTTGTAATTGCTCTTATAGCACTTTACGCTAACCCATTTATAGGCTAAAATTTAAACAAATAAGGAGGCTTTTTGAGCCTCCATTTTTCTCAAAAAAGCGAACGTGGTGGAACTGGTAGACACGCTATCTTGAGGGGGTAGTGCCTAATCGGTGTGCGGGTTCAAATCCCGCCGTTCGCACCAAACGGAGTACTGGGTGCCGATTACGAAATGCGGATTTAGATCTAGGGTTATTGGTTTTCTTCTTTTCTTTCTTTTTCTCGTTTTTCATCGGCTTTTTTGGCTATCTCATAAACACTTTTATCTGAAAAATCAATACCACATTTTTTGGAAATATTGACTTTATTGAGAGCTTCAAGTTCTCCTTTTAGCCTCGAATATTCAGCCGCTTCTACACCATCTCCGCCCTCTAATAAAAAAAATTGGTCAAAACAAAACTAAAACACTAATTAATAAAACAAAATTTAGCAACACGCCCAACTATCCCACATAAAAGACAATTTTAATAATCTATTAGATAGAATAAACGATTAAAAATCAGGATAAAATAAATGATTCTTTATGATAAAAATTCCAATCTTGTAGGCATTAGTGAGGATACTCTTGGTTTTCTAGGATATGAAGATATGGAAGACTTTAAGACCTATGCTAGTGATGTTGCTGAACTATTTGTAAAAAAACCAAAATACATTTACAAATTTGATGATTTCTCGTGGATAGAATACGTAATGCATGGCGGGGCATCTAAAAAAAATGCTATTTTAAGACTAAAAAATGGACAAGAAATAGAAGTTAGGGTGTTTGTTAAAAAAATATCCCTAAAAAATCCATCTAGCGATCTAGATTGTATGTATATGGTTTATTTGAAAAAGGATGAAGATTTTAAAAACCCAAAAATAGAAGCTAGTACGATAAATACACCTACCGATCTCAAAAAAGATCAAGGCAGTAAAGATCTAGATCTATTTAAAAGTGCAGAGGCTTTGGGCTTAAAAAACAAACAAATCCTAAAATTAATGGAAGAATATGTGGAATATATTGAAAACACTAGCCATTTGTTATTAGATGCTATTAAAACAAAAAATATAAAAGACATAAAAAATATCAGCATTCGTTTAAATTCCGTTGCTAAAATCTTTCAACTAAACGAACTGAGCAAAAGCTTATCGAGATTGTACAATTTAGACATTGATGATCTAGATTTGCTGTTTTCCCAATATCAACAAAATATAGCAAATATAAAAGATAGTATAAGGAAATATTATGAAACTAGGGCTTAAAACTAAAAATACACTAAAACTAATCAGCCAATTACCCCTTATAATATTATTTGTCGCCTCTTGTTGCACTCTATATATCTCGTTCGATCAATACAAAAGTGCAAATAAACTAAAAAAACAAATATCAAATACAAAAATTTTAAATAATCTAGCCATAAATATGGGAAACGAACTTGAAATTGGCTCCATATACCTAAATAGCAAGGGGGAAATGAATCAAAATATCATCAATAAACAATATGCACTAACAAATAAATCCATAGAAGATTTTAAATCAGCCTTTAACACATCTGAACATAAAAAATTATTGAAAAAAATAGGGCTTAAACTAGAAAAACTAGAAGAAAATAGGATTAAAATTTTATCAACCGATCCTGATTTTAGAAGAGAATTATTTGAATATTATGCTTCCATAAACCAAATCATTTTAGATCATATAAAAGATTTAAAAATCCGTAGCTTTAACCAGGATCTAACTCTTTTGGGGAAATCTTTGCTGATGGCGTATGAAAATATAGAATATTTAGGGCAAGAGAGATATTTAATATTGCAAATGCTAATCAAGGGCAAAAAATTAAATAAAAATGAAACTCTAAAATGGCTAAATGTATTGGAAAAAACAAAATCTTTCAATTTGGATTATTTACCACATGGCTCGACTCAAAAAAGCATAAAGCATATCTTAGATCAAGAAAAAAATAAAATGATATTTGAAAATGTAAAAAGCATAAAATCAGATCTTACCTTATCCATTTCAAATGGCAATCCTCAAACCAAACCAAACCAGTGGTTTTTGCTAATGAATGATAAAATAAATATTTTCAAGACAATAGCAGATAAAATACAAAAGGATTTAAACGCTCAAATAGATAAATATAATTTCATGCTAATATTGATATTTATCGCAGCATCTATACTTTGTTTTTTGTCGCTAATACTAATGCTCATTGGCTTTTCGCTATCTAAACAAAATGCAAAAAATATAACAAAATTAGAACAAATATTTAAAGCCACAAAAAGCCAAGAAAAGCTAGATCTACAAAGTCTAGATGGTACCAATAAAGCGTACAATATCATCCACCAAAGCATTGAAAATATGGAAGAAGATAAAAGAGTAGCCCAAAGAGAGGATGCTGCTAAAAGTTTATTTTTAGCAAATATCTCCCACGGAATTAGAACTCCACTAAATGGAATCATAGGTTTTACCGAACTGCTAAAGGGTACGGATATCCAAGGGGAAAAACTAGAATTTGTTGAAATTATAGAAAAAAGCTCCGAAGATTTATTGAAAGTTTTAAATGAAGTTCTTGATTTATCCAAAATACAAAGCAATAAAACTAAAACCGAAAATATGCTCTTTTCGCCAATGGAAGAATTTGAAAATGCAGTTGAATTATATGGACCAAAGGCGGCAGAAAAAAATATAAGATTAAATTTCTTTATGGATCCTAGTCTATCAAATAAACTAATAGGAGATCTAGCAAAAGTAAAAGAAGTAATCATAAATTTACTTAGTAATGCCGTAAAATTTACCCCCGAAAATGGAAATATAGATGTTAATATAAAACGAATCGGACATTGCCCAACAACAGCAAAGGTTTATTTTAGCGTTGAAGATAATGGCATAGGTATTCAAAATGAAAAGCTTAATCAGATTTTTGATCCCTTCTCCCAAGAGGATGATACCATAGCAAAAAAATACGGCGGAACTGGTCTTGGACTTAGTATCTCATCTGAACTTGTAAGTTTAATGGGAGGTAAGTTGGAAGTATCTTCCAAGAAAGGACAGGGAAGCAAATTTTTCTTTACCTTAAAATTTGAAGAAGTAAGTAGCGACAAAGCGGAGGAGAAAAACCCTTATTTAGACTATCAAGCCTTGATATTTTCTAAAGATGAAAATGATTTGAAATATATAAATTTGATGAAGGATTATTTGGGTTATTTTAACATACAAACAAATGTATATGAAAATTTAGATCAACTTGAAAAATATATAAAAAATGGATTTGGAAATATTTTATTTTTAAATTTTGATTTATTGGGTGAAGAAAAATGCAAAAAATATGCCAAAATGCAGATCCCATCCATACTCATAATCAAACCAACATATCAAAATAGACTTGAAGAATTTAATACAAAATACATAACACCCGTCTTTGAACCTTTAAATGCAACTAAACTAATAAAAGCTTTAGATAAACATAAAAAATTAATTTCATCTGTTACAATCCCATCCCCCACAAAAGAACAAAAAGATATTTTGATCTTCAAAAAAAGTCCCATAGAAAGTAAAATATTTACTATTCTAGCTAAAAAACTTGATCTAAATAGTGATTGCTCCCAAGACCTAAATGACTTTATGAGCAAAATAAAAAATGAAAAATATTCTATAATTTTATTTGATTATGAGATAGAAAATATAGATCTAGATGCAGTATCAAAGCAAATCAAAATAAGCCAAAACCAGGGGACAACCTCCATTTTATTTGCAGATACTCTTAGCACGATAGAGCCCAAGATCGACTATAAATTTACCAAAATCATACAAGAGCCCATAGATAAAATCAAGCTAGAGAATATAATAAAAGAATATATTTAAATTACCTTAGATATGCTTTGATATAAACAAAGTATATCTTCCTTTTTTTCTATGAAGCTGTTTTTGTTTGCTATTAGGTGGGCTGATGAACTCATAATATCCTCAACCACACTCAAACCATTTTGCTTCATAGTCGCTCCCGTTTCAACTATATCGACTATGGCATCGCAAAGATTAACCAGGGGGGCTAATTCTATGGATCCATACAATTTTATAACCTTAACAGCAATTGCCTTGTTTAGAAAATAATTTCTTGTTATATTTTCCATCTTACTAGCAATGACCATATCGGGTTTATTATAGTCTAATTTATCCCCATTTTTAACCCCTATACTAACCTTGCACTTGCCTATTCCTAGATCAAGAAGTTTAACTATATCCAGATTTTGCTCCTCTAAAACATCAAGTCCAACTATACCTAGATCTGCAGCTTGATGTAAAACATAAACAGGAACATCTTGATTTCTAACAAGCAAAAATTTAAAAGGCTTTTCTTCGAGTATGAGTTTTCTATCTTCAAAAACAAACTTTTTATTAAAAATTTTCTCAAAGATCTTTAAGCTATCCTCCCCAATACGCCCCTTAGGCAAGGCAATTGTTAACATAATTTTCCTTATTTTTTAACTACTAATTATCTCTTTTACCAATTGTTTCATTCCATCAAAAACAAGACCCCTTTTATAGATGGATTTAGGAAAAAAGCGAGACAAAAAAGCCCCATCTCCACCAGTAAAAAAAATCTTCTCATCCTTACAAATATCATTTATACTCAACAAAATAGGCTTGATAACCCCATAACTTACGGCACTTCTTGTGTCCATAGGCAAGGCATCTAAATCCATATTTGTTTTTAGATCAACGTTTAAGGAAGGAGAAATCTTCGCAAAAGTATCCAACAGGGCAGAAATACCTGGCAAAATAAACCCGCCAGCATGCCTCCCCCCACTCATAAGATCAATCGTTATGGCAGTGCCAGCATCTATGATCACCCCATCTTGAATGCTATAACAAGCACAGATTCTATCTATACCCATCCCCTTATAATCCGTATCAAAATCAAAATGGGGTCCTAGATCAACAAAATTTCTTTTATCTTTTAAAATTTCTTCCATGGAAGAATTTACATTGATGTAAAAAACCCTCTCCCTAGCCTTAAAAGTCCCCAATTCAAAGGCTCGAATAGACCAGATCTTACCATCTTTATACAAGGTGGCATTAGTATTTCCCACATCGCAAAAATACATACTCAATAAACCTAAACGATTCTTGTCTGCGATAAAAATTTATTTACTATGCAATTTAATTACATTATCATCATAAAAGATTGTATCATTTGACATAAAAATAGGTTTTTCCACCTCATCGGGAAGTTCATAAACTTTTATATTTTCCAAATCTTTATCAGACTCTATTAGATGACCTTTTTTCTCCATAAAATACAAACCATCTTCTTCCATGGCAGAAAGCAAGATAGCAAATGGAAATTTATGCTCTTTTTTGATTTTTAAATTTTTATCCAAAATCATAACACGACCATCTTGGGCTAAAACAAGTAAGCTATCATCAAAAACAAGCAAATCTTTTATCTTTTCATCAAAAAAGTAAGTATCGCTAGGAGCTATGGATATAACCCTCCTAGCAGTCGCTGCTACTAGTTGGTTATTGAATACATCTAGATAAATCACATTATTGAAAAAAGGATTACTGCTTATGACGATGTCCCTAATCATTTTCCCATTTTTCCAATCAACTATAACAAGCTTTCCATCCAATGTTGGAAAAATAACAAGGGAATTTAAAAAATAAGGCGCCGCAACCCTAGCATCCACAGCATAAGCTAGATCTTGTCTATTTACAAAATAAAAATTACCACTTTTCATATCCATTATAAATAAACTATTGCTAGAATCAATACCAGCTAGTACATCACCATTTACAGATGCTGAAACTATGCTTTTTGGAAATTTTTTCTCATACTGAACTTGGCCGCTTTTATCTAAAACTTTTAAGCCTCCTTGATTATCAAGGGCGATGTATCTATCATCAAATTCTCCAAAATAATTAAATCCATCCTCTAGTTTTATACCTTGCAAACCCTCCTTGCTTATAAACTGACCATTTGATAGGGTAGCACCATACCTAGATAGTTCAACCATGGGTGAGGGCAAAGAGCCTGTATATACCACATCTGCAGAAATCTTTTCTGGCTCAAAATACTGGCGCTTTGTACCGCAACCAGTAAAAACAAAAACTAGCGTAAGTAAACCAATGTAAATCTTTTTCATTATTTCATACCTTGATAGTGATTTAATTTTTTAACAATTTCTTGCAAATTTGAATTTAGAGGGATACTTCCAAAAACTTTTTTAGCTTCAGCCACCTTTCCATCTTTTAAAAGTTTGTAACCATCTAGTAAGATCTGGATATTTTTGAAAGTCTCAGAATTCCCATCATTTAGTTCAAACTTTACAATATCTTTTAAAAAAGGATCTAAAGAAGAGTTAAGCAAATTTCTCAATTGCGCCTCATCCTTATTTTTACTAGCTTCTTTAAATAAGAAAACTTCATATAGGGGTTTATTTTTATTTTTCAAAAGCTCTAGTGCATTTTTATCGCCTGGATTTTTGAGCAAAAGCTCATAGGCTTCATTGGTACTATCTAAACGTCTTTTTTCAAGTACATCATTGATATAAAAACCCGAAATCAAAATCACAAGCAACACAAAGGCACCGATGATTATAAATTTGTATTTTTTAAAAAATCTCTCACCCTTAATTAGGCTTTCAATAAACTGCTCTTCAACGCCTATTTCCTCTTTAATAGCGCGTAAATCTTCTTTTATAGCCAAATGACATCCTTTGATCAATTTATATTTTATGAAGGTGAGATTATATCACATTAAAAATTAAAAGCCACCTAAAAGCTTCAAAAATAATGATATTTTTAACCCAAAAACATAAAATATATTCTACAAATAAAGCTTTTTTATGATAATTTTGCTATAATTACAAGAATATTTTGATTTTAGGAAAATTTATATGAAAATTGACAATGATTTACTTACAAAATTGGAAAAATTATCGTCTTTAAAAATAAGCGATTCAAAAAGAGATGAAACCATAGGACAATTAAGCGAAATTGTTAATTTTGTTGAAAATTTAAACGAGCTAGATCTAGATAATCAATTGGCAACATTTACTACCCTAGAGGGCGGAACACCAATGAGAAAGGATGTTAGCTCTTCTAGTAAGGAAACCATCAAGGTTATCTTAGAAAATTCTCCCAAGCATGAGGGAAGATTTTTTTCTGTCCCAGCCATCATAGAGTAGAAAGGATATTTGTGGCAAATATAAGCATAAAAGCTTTACTAAAAAATGTTGTATCCCACAAAGCTTCAGACCTACACCTAGTTAGCAGGAGTGAACCAAAGGTTAGGATAGATGGTAAATTGATAGGTGTAAATTTAGAAAAATTAGATGGAAAAAGTATAGGGCAAATGTGTTATGCCTTACTAAGCGATGGGCAAAAAAAAGTTTTAGAAGAGAATAAAGAGTTAGATTTTGCCATAGAATTTCCCGAATTTGGTCGCTTTCGTGCAAATTATTATTACACTATAAATGGAGATCTAGCAGCTTCTTTTAGGATAATTCCTATGGATATTCCAAGCCTAGATGAACTAAAAGCACCCAAGGTGTTTAAAGAATTGGTAAAAAAAGAAAAGGGACTCATCCTAGTAACAGGTCCAACCGGAAGCGGTAAATCAACCACCCTTGCGGCACTTTTAAACGAAATAAATTTATATGAAAAAAAACATATCATAACCATAGAAGACCCAGTAGAATTTGTACATGAAAATAAAAAATCATTATTTTCCCATAGAAATGTAGGCGAAGATACTAAAACTTTTGCAAAGGCTCTTAGATCTTCTTTGCGTGAAGATCCAGATGTTATATTGATCGGAGAAATGAGGGACAAAGAGACCATAAGCGCTGCCATTACAGCCGCTCAAACGGGACATTTAGTCTTTGCAACTCTTCACACAAATTCAGCAATACAAACCCTAGATCGCATAGTGGATAGTTTTGAAGGAAATGAACAATCACAGATAAGAAGTATGCTCTCATCCTCCCTAAGTGCTGTAATTTCCCAAAGTTTACTCCCTAAAATTGGTGGAGGTCGCATAGGGATATATGAGATCATGATAAATAATTTTGCGATTTCAAATCTCATAAGGGAAGATAAAATTCATCAAATTTATTCACAGATTCAATTAAATCAACAAAAAACCAGAATGATGACCCAAACACAATGTATGCTAGAAAATATACGCTCAAACAACATAAGTAAAGAAGATGCGCTTAGGTTTTCAACCCAACCCCAAGAATTACTAAACTCATTGGGTAAAATTTAATGAAAAAATTAAAAAAAATAAACAAAATAAGGAAATATCATGATGGATCAATTCGTATGGTTTGACATTATCACTTTAGGTTTAATACTAATCCTAGCCATAAAAGGCGTGATGAATGGTTTTATAAAGGAAGTCTTTGGGCTTGTGGGAATTGTTGGAGGTATATATTTCGCCTTTCGCTTTGCTGAGAAAATTGGAACATGGATAAGCATAAATTTTTATGCCCTAGAAAACGAATCCATACTATTTATAGTGGGATTTTTAGCTATTTTGCTTGCATTTTGGATATCATCCATACTACTAGGAAACATTTTTGCCAAAATGATATCCATAAGTGGTTTAAGGGGAATAGATGCCATAGGCGGTTTTTTAGTGGGAGGAGCAAAGATATTTTTTGTTTTTTCTGTTTTATTTTTATTATTGTCCAATATAGCTTTTGTAAAGGAAAAATTAGACCAATACCTTCACAATAGTCTCATGTATCCAGCCTTTTTGAAAACTGGAGCCTTCATAGCAAACATGAAAACTAGTGATTTTGTAAAAGCAAAAAAAATAAACATTGATACAAATGAATCAACACCAGAGTCGTCCGATGTGGCGGATCAAAACCATGAGGCTAATGGATCTATCCAAGAAGCCACTGAAAACAAAAATCAAAAGGATGAATTATGATTGAAAATCTAGAATATGATAGTTTATTGGAAAAATTTAAAATACTTTTAAAAACAAATAGTCTAAAATACACAAAACAAAGAGAAGCCGTTTTAAAGGTGCTTTACAACAATGAAAGCCACTTTTCCCCAGAAAATCTATATTCTTTAGTGAAGAAAAATTACCCAGATCTAAATATAGGAATAGCAACGGTTTATAGAACCCTAAATCTACTTGAAGAATCCGAGATGGTAACATCCATATCCTTCGGGGCGCAAGGTAAAAAATACGAAATAGCAACCAAACCCCACCATGATCATATGATTTGTAAAAATTGCAATAAAATCATAGAATTTGAAGATGAAGTGATAGAGAAAAGACAAAGGGTTATATCAAAAAAACATGATTTTAAGCTAACAGGGCATCTAATGCAACTTTATGGAATATGCAAAGAATGCAGCCAAAAAAACTCATAAAGGAAATTTTTAGTGATCTTTAACCACCAATTAGAACAACAACGTATAGAAAAATCTAGCGTCTTAAAACAAAGCGGACATTATCCATATCCCCATGGCATAAAAAAAGATACATCCACAGATGAATTTAAAAAACTTTACCAAAACCTAGAGGGAAAGGATGAGAGCCAAAACCATACCATAGCAGGACGTATAAAGTTTCTACGCCACATGGGAAAAGCAGCCTTTGCAAAGATAGAAGATGAAAGTGGAAGTTTACAGATTTATTTCAATAAAGATGCCCTAGGGGATGAATGGTTTAAAAGCGTTAAAAAACTCATAGAAGTTGGAGATATCATAGTAGTAAGTGGTTATCCTTTTCTTACAAAAACCAAAGAGTTAAGCTTACATGTAAAAACCCTCAACATTGCCACAAAGGCCATAACTCCACTTCCCGAAAAATTTCACGGACTTCAAGATAAGGAACTTAGATATCGCCAAAGATACCTAGATATGATAATGAATCCTGAAGTTAAGGATGATTTTAAGGTAAGAAGCCAGGTTGTTAAAACCATGAGGCGATTTTTTGAAGATAAGGGCTTTTTAGAAGTTGAAACTCCCATGATGCACCCAATAGCAGGTGGAGCTAATGCAAAACCTTTCATAACCCACCACAATGCACTAGGCATTGATAGGTTTTTAAGAATCGCACCTGAGCTTTACCTAAAAAGATTAGTTGTTGGTGGTTTTAATGCGGTTTTTGAGATAAATAGAAACTTTAGAAATGAAGGCATGGATCAAACCCATAACCCAGAATTTACCATGTTAGAATTTTACTGGGCTTACCATGATTATAATGATTTGATGGATCTAACTGAAGAATTGGTTAGTGAGCTTTTAGAAAAATTAGATCTACCCAAAAAACTCCCATTTGGAGATATGGAAATTGATTTTTCTAAAAAATATGCTAGGATAAAATATCTAGATGCTATTACGCAAATTGGTGGTATAGATAAGGATATTTTATGCGATAAAGACAAGATTTTACAAAAACTAAAACAAGACGGATTTGAAGCAAATGCAAATCTTAGCCTTGGCTACTTACACGCAGAACTTTTTGATAACTATGTGGAAGAAAAGCTTATAAACCCAACCTTTATAACCCATTTTCCAATAGCCATAAGCCCGCTTTCAAGAAGAAGCGATGAGGATGAAAATATAGCTGAAAGGTTTGAACTTTTTATGGCTGGGCGCGAGATAGCAAATGGATTTAACGAGTTAAATGACCCCCTTGACCAATACGAAAGATTTGCAAAACAAATCGAAGCCAAAGACGCAGGGGATGATGAAGCCCATGAAATGGATGAAGATTATGTAAGAGCATTGGGTTATGGAATGCCACCAACCGCAGGGCAAGGCATAGGCATAGATAGACTTGTAATGCTTTTGACAAATAGAGAGTCCATAAGGGATGTGATACTATTTCCTGCCATGAAACCGCTAAAAAAAGAAACAAATGAGGATATGCAATGAGCTTAAAAAATGAAGATTTAGAGATATATAAGCTAGTTCAAAGCGAACTAGATCGCCAATGCGATGGTTTAGAAATGATAGCTAGTGAAAACTTTACTTACCCAGCTGTGATGGAAGTTATGGGCAGTATTTTAACAAACAAATATGCCGAAGGATACCCAAACAAAAGATATTACGGCGGATGTGAATTTGTGGATAAGATAGAACAAATCGCCATCGATAGAGCTTGCAAACTTTTTGGATGCAAATTTGCAAATGTCCAGCCAAACTCCGGAAGCCAAGCAAACCAAGGGGTTTACCAAGCCCTGTTAAAAAGAGGCGATAAGATTTTAGGAATGGATCTAAGCCACGGCGGACACTTAACCCATGGCTCAAAGGTAAGCAGTTCTGGAAAAACCTATGAAAGCTTTTTTTACGGAGTTGAACTAGATGGAAGAATCAATTACGATAAGGTAAGGGAGATTGCCAACATAGTAAAACCAAAGCTTATAGTTTGCGGGGCGTCAGCCTATGCAAGGGAGATTGATTTTGAAAAGTTTAGAAGTATTGCCGATGAGGTTGGAGCCTATCTTTTTGCCGACATAGCCCACATAGCTGGGCTTGTAGCTGCGGGTGAACATCCAAATCCATTTCCCCATTGTCATGTGGTCTCAACCACAACCCACAAAACCCTAAGAGGACCACGTGGAGGACTGATACTAAGCAATGATGAAGAAATAGCCAAAAAAATAAATAGCGCCATTTTCCCAGGCATCCAAGGTGGACCCTTAATGCACGTAATAGCCGCAAAGGCAGTTGGATTTAAAGAAAACCTAAAGCCAGAATGGAAAACCTACGCCAAACAAGTAAAGGCAAACGCAAAGGTATTGGGCGAAGTTCTAAAAAAGCGTGGCTACAACATAGTAAGTGGCGGAACAGACAACCATCTAATCCTTGTTAGCTTTTTGGATAAACCCTTTAGTGGAAAAGATGCAGATGAAGCCCTTGGAAATGCAGGAATAACCATAAACAAAAACACCGTTCCAGGAGAAAAAAGAAGCCCCTTTGTAACCTCAGGCATAAGGATCGGCTCTCCAGCCCTAACAGCAAGAGGCATGAGGGAAGCAGAATTTGAACAAATAGCAAACATCATAGCAGATATCTTAGATGATATAGAAAATAAAGACGTCCAAGCAAAGGCTAGGGAAAAAACTAAAAAATTAGCATCTAAATTTGTGATTTATGATAAAGCTTTATATTAAGGAGTAAAAGATGGAAACTAGAGATGATCTAAAGGATATTTTGTTGGAAAAAGATGTGGAACAAAAGGCATCTAAGGCGAAAAAAATTGCTTTAATAGCTGGTATTTTGATCCTTGTTTTTTTGATTGTTGTTATAGCCATGAAGGTTCTACAAAAGCCAGAACCAAGCCATAAAGATCCCATTGCAAACATCCAAACAAAACCTAAAAATGTAGATGTAGATAATTCTTCTTTTAAACAAGTTCCCATCGTAAAAAAGGAAACTAAAAACGAGAGTTTCGAAGAAATGGTCAAAAAACTAAAAGAAAAAGAAAAGCAAAGGGTTGAACAAGAAAAAGAAGAAATCAAGGTCGAACCCAAGCAACAAGTCCAAAAACCAAAAGAAGACCCCGAACCTAAAAAAATTGCAAAAATACCAACCATAGAAGCTCCTGTGATAAAACAAGTTAAACCAAAAAAACAAAAACCTAAAACAAGTAAGCCAGTCCAAAAGAAAGATAAATTAGTTGGCAACATATATATACAAGTTTTAGCATCTACAAATATGAATCCAGATAAAAAGTTTGTGGATAAAATAAAAGCTAGCAAATACCCATATATCCTATATAAAACAAGGGTAAAGGGAACTTCTTATATGAAGTTGTTAATAGGACCCTATAAAAATACAAAGCAAGCTCGCAAGGCTCTTACAAAGATCAAAAGAAACCTAGCGCCAAAAGCTTTTATATTTCGTAAAAAATAATTTAATGGAAGTTTTTGCAGTATTTGGTAAACCCATAAAGCATTCCATATCCCCAAGAATGCATAACCTTGCTCTAAAAAATTTAGATCTAAACGGGATTTATACCAGGTACTGCCTAAAAAAAGGCGAAGATTTAGCAAAAACTTTTCACCATCTAAAACTTAGCGGAGCTAACGTAACGATTCCATACAAAGAATTTGCCCACAATCAATGCGACAAGGTTGTAGGAATAGCCAAAGAAATAAAAGCCGTAAATACCATAGTAAAAAAAGACGATAAACTCCTAGGCTACAATACAGATGCCCCAGGCTTCATCCTAGCCATAAAAGACTTTTTGCCCCTAAAAAATGCCTTGATCTTAGGTGCTGGAGGAACAGCTAAAGCCATATGTTGTGCTTTAAAAAATGAGGGCCTTAGGATTAGCATAGTAAATAGAAGCAAAAAAAGATTGGAAGATTTTGCAGATCTAGATGTTAGTTTGTATGATTGGAATTCCTACGAACCAAAACCCTTTGACATCATCATAAATACAACTTCAGCTGGATTAAATGACGAACTTTTACCCCTCCCAGAGCACTTGCTTTTACCAACCATCAAACAGGCAAAATACGCCTTTGATGTTATATACCACAAACAAACACCCTTTTTAGATGCATGCAAAAAACACCACCTAAAGTGCAAGGATGGCAAGGAAATGCTTCTTTATCAAGGGGTTTTAGCCTTTGAAATTTTCTTTGACAATAAACATAAACAATCCCAAATTGCAAAATATATGAGCTTAGTTTTTGATTTATAATTGAATTTATACTATTTTTGTGTTAAAATCAAAGTGAAATTTACATTTTAAGGAGTAAGCTTGAGTATTCTAAAAGACAAAAAACAAACCATAAACTCCATACAAGACAAAAAAAATGTAGAAAAAATAACCATGATAACAGCTTATGATACCCTATTTGCAAAGATATTTGATGAAAGTGTTGATATGATCTTAGTGGGTGATAGTTTAAGTATGAGCTTTGGGGGCGATGATGATACCTTAAAGATTAGCCTAGAAGAGATGATCTACCATACAAAAGCAGTTTGCAAAGGAGCCAAAAACGCTTTGATAGTCTTTGATATGCCCTTTGGAACATATACAAACAAGGAAAAAGCCCTAAAAAATGCCATAAAAGTTTACAAAAACACCAAAGCCCATGCCATAAAAATAGAGGGCGGAGAAGATAAGGCTGAAATTATAAAACACCTTACCCAAAATGGAATAGCAGTTGTAGCCCACATAGGACTTTTACCACAAAATGTTAGAAGCGAGGGCGGTTATAAGGTTAAAGGAAGAAATGAAAGCGAGGCAAAACAGCTCAAAAAAGATGCAAAAGCAGTAGAAAAAGCTGGGGCTTTTTGTGTTGTACTAGAGGGTATAAAAAGCCAAGTTGCCACCCAGATAAGCAAAAGCCTTCAAGTACCAACCATAGGCATAGGTGCAGGAAATGGAACAGATGGACAAGTGCTAGTTTGGAGCGATGCCTTTGGATTTTTTGAAGATTTTAAACCAAAATTTGCAAAACGCTATCTTGAAGGCGGAAGATTAGTAAGAGATGCCCTAAATTCCTACATAAAAGAAGTAAAAGATGGAACTTTTCCAGATGCTAAACATAGTTATTAGATCAAGGTTATTTTAAGTGGAACGCATAGTTGAAATAGAAAAATTAAACCTAGAAAACGAGTACGAAAGCTCCCTTAGACCCTCAACTTGGGAAGATTATGTTGGGCAAGAAAAGATAAAAAGAAATTTGCAAGTTTTCATAAAGGCTAGCAAAAAACGAAATGAAGCCTTAGATCACATACTTTTTTTCGGACCCCCAGGACTTGGAAAAACAACCCTAGCCCACATAATCTCAAACGAAATGGAAGCAAACATCAAAATAACTGCCGCTCCAATGATAGAAAAAAGCGGAGATTTAGCGGCTATTTTGACCAACCTTGAAGAGGGAGAAATACTCTTCATAGACGAAATCCACAGGCTCTCTCCCGCCATCGAAGAGATCTTGTATCCTGCCATGGAGGATTTTCGCCTTGATATCATCATAGGTAGCGGCCCTGCAGCCCAAACCATAAAAATCGACCTGCCACGCTTTACTCTCATCGGAGCAACCACAAGAGCTGGCATGATAAGCTCCCCTTTGCGAGATAGATTTGGCATACATTTTAGATTGCAATTTTATGAAACAAAAGAGCTCGCCCAGATAGTCAAAAAAGCAGGGCTTAAACTGGAAAAACCCTGCCTAGATGATGCGAGCTTAGAACTTGCCAAACGAAGTCGTGGAACCCCTAGAATTGCCCTAAGACTTTTAAAAAGGGTAAGAGATTTTGCTGATGTGGAAAATGAAGAGAATATAAATCTAGTTCGCGCAAGATATGCCCTAGATGAGCTTGGAGTAAACGATCTAGGTTTTGATGAGATGGATTTGCGCTACCTAAACATACTTCTAGATGCCAAATCCCGCCCCTTAGGACTAAACACCATAGCAGCAGCTCTTAGCGAAGATGAGGGAACGATTGAGGATGTTATAGAGCCTTATCTGCTTTCAAAAGGATACATAGAGCGAACAGCCCGTGGACGCATAGCAACAACAAAATGCTATGAACTTTTCAAACTAACTCCCCAAGGAGAACAAAATCTTTTCGGAGAATACAATGGATAAAAACAAAATCTTTTTAAGCACACTTTTTATCTTAGTTTTATACGCCATGGTGGTTTTATTTAAACCATTTTTGCTAAATATAGCCATAGCTTCCCTGCTAGCCATCGCCACAATTCCCATACATAAAAAGATTTTGACCCTTGTTAAAAAACCCTTTATCGCATCTGGAATCACAACATTTTTACTTTGTATTTTATTTTTCGCCCCCATCGTTTACGCCATAAGTGTTTTAGCCAAAGAAGCCCTAAATTTTGATACTTCCATCATACAAAATACCATAACTTTTTTCAAAGAATACAAGCTAAATTTGCCTGAAAGTTTGCAATTTTTAGAACCAAAAATCAAAGAAATTTTAGTAAATTTAGATCTAGGAAAAATCTCAAGCAAGGTATTGGCAAATGCTGCATCATTTGGCAAAATGGGAGCTGGATTTTTTACAAATATGGTTCTAATAGTGGTATTTTTCTTCTTCGCAAATGCCTACGGGCGAGACATAATCGAATACATAAAAAGCGTCCTTCCAATGGAAAATGACGAAATTGAGATGATATTTTCCGAAATGGGCAATGTGATGAGCGTAGTTTTTTATTCCATCTTATTAACCGCATTTTTTGAGGGAACCTTATTTGCCTTTATAGGAATGTATTACGGATACAATGGATTTTTACTAGGCATCTTATACGGCTTTTGCTCCCTAATCCCAGTAGTCGGCGGAGCCTTAATGTGGCTTCCCATAAGTGCTTACGAATTTGCCAATGACAACACCCTAATAGCCCTCACCATAGCCCTTTATTCCATTCTAATTATCTCAATCATAGCCGATACTTTCATAAAACCACTCATCATAAAATACATCAACAACACCATCCTAGAAACCCCAACCGTGGTCAATGAACTTTTGATCTTCTTCGCCATCCTAGCCGGACTTTCCACCTTTGGCTTTTGGGGCATGATACTAGGACCCGCAATCACTACTTTTTTTCTTTCGATTTTGAAGATATATAAGATGTTAAAAGAGAGGAGTGAAAATAAGTTTTTATCTTTAAATAAATGAAGATATTTATGACTTTTATTGATATCCCTCATAAAAATATGACTGTTCTATGCCTTTAAATATTACTTGTCTATCATCGATCTTATCGGTTAAATTTTCTTCTATCAAAACCCTCAGTTCTAAGTCATTAATAGGGCTTCTCTCCATAGCTTGAAGGTAAAGGTTTTTATCCACAAATTGCCAATTAACGACTTTTTTAAGGTTCTTTTTTAAGATCAAATCAAGCCAAATTCTAGAACTTCTACCATTGCCTTCCATGAAAGGATGGGCAATATTTATTTCAACATATTTAGCTATTATATCTTCAAAGGTATTTTCTGGCATTTGTTCAATTTTTACCAAAATTTCATTCAAATATAAACAATTAGCAAATCTAAAATTGCCCTTAGAAATATTTTTATCCCGTATTTTACCAGCAAAATTATAAAGTCCACCGAATAAATATTTATGAATTTGTTTTAAACCTTCTATGGTTCCAACTTTCATATCTCTTATGTCATTTGTTTCAAAAAGTTTATAGGCATTTTGCAAACTTTGTCCATCCACATTTTTCATCTCTAATCCCTCAAAGCTTCAGCTATCAATTCAATTGGATTTTTAAATAAAACTTCACTTTTATTTTGAAATAAAGAATTTGTTATCTGCATCTTACAGGCACTGCATTCTGCACTTACATATTTGGCTTTTGTTTGATCTATCATTTGGGCTTTTTTATCGCCGATTGTTTTGGCTAGGTGGTGTTTTTCGGCTTGTATGGTAACTCCCCCAAAGCCGCAGCAGGCATTTGGATCGCTCATTTCTTTAAGTTTGTAATTTTGAGATAACAAAGAGCGTGGCTCTTTATAGATGCCTTGCATTTTTCTCGCATGACAGGGGTCGTGATAGGTTATAAGATCGGTTTGTTTTTGTTTTTTTGCTAAAAGATTTTTTAGATCTGTATGCTTTTCTAGATACTCCGTTGCCATGAAAATCTTTTTATTTAGTTCTTTCATATCCTTGCTCAAACTTTCATCTCTTAAATCAAAAAAATGAGGATAATCTTCCTTTATCATGGCACTACAGGTTGCTTCTGGGATAACTATGGCATCTAGATCCTTTAAAACTTCTTTAAAATATGCTATATTTTTTCTTGCTAGGATATCGACCGTGTCAAAATCTCCCGTAAAGTAAGCAGGAGCTCCACAGCAGGCTTGTTTTTTAAGAAGATAAACATCGATTTTTAGGGCTTTAAAAATCTCCAACAATCCCTCGCCTATGTCTGTATAGTTATAGTTTGCCAAACATCCTATAAAAATGCCGACTTTTCCCTCTCCTCCATTTTCTATGATGGGTGGGTGGGAATTTAGAAAAGATTTTGAACCCAAAGATGGCAGAAGTCTATCTTTTTTTATCATGGGAAGTGAAAAACGTGGCTGCATGGAGTTAAGTTCATCTTTTATCTTAAAACCACAGGTTTGGAAAATGTAGCCTAGCTTGCTTGCTAAATCCATAAAAAATCTATGCCTTAAAAACCAAAAAAAGGCTCGCTTATAAAAGGCTATGCCGTATTTTTTAGCTATGTCTGCTCTTACATTTTCTATCATGGCATCTATTGGTAAGGTATTTGGGCAAACATCCACACAATTTGTACACAAAAAACAACTTTCAAAAATGTTTTTAGCGTTTTTGTCTAGATCTAAATCGCCCCTATCGTATGCTCCTAGTAATTCTAAAAAACCCCTAGGACTTGTTACCTCATCAGGATTTGCTGTGTGTATGGTGCAAGTTGGGATGCACTTTCCGCATTTAACACATTCTTCACTTATGGATTTAAAATCTATCATCATATGGTCTTAGAAAATCTTCTTTGTTTATTGCCCTTCAAATAGGCATCAAATGGCATGGAAATATTTCGTATCAGAAGCTCACCTGTATCATGAACCAAAATAGCCTCTTTGCTTATACTTAGCAAATCTTGGGCTTCAAATTCTTTAAGCTCCTCGATAGCATCTGCAAAATATTTGAAAAAATCTATCTTAAAATTCTCCTCAATGGAGGAGATATTTAATTTAAAATTACTCATAAGCTCCATTATAACAGCCTTTCTAAGCTTATCATCTTCATTTAAAACAATTCCCTTAAAAAGTGGCAATCTACCCTCATCAATGGCTTCTTCATACTCTTTCATATCTTTAAAATTTTGAGCATAATGCCCCTCGCCCTCCCCTATACTTGTAAGCCCTATGCCTATCAAATCCGCCCCACCCTTTGTGGTATATCCTTGGAAATTTCGGTGAAGTTCACCCTTTTCTATGGCCAAAAACAACTCATCTTCAGGCTTTGCAAAATGGTCCATACCTATCATTTTGTAACCATTTTCTTGGAAAAAATTTATGGTGTATTTTAGTATATTTAGCTTTTCTTGTGGACTTGGCAAAGTAGTTTCATCAAATTTTCGCATAGTCTTTTTCAGCCAAGGAATATGGGCATAGTTAAAAACCGCAAACCTATCGGGGCTTAGGGTTAGGGCTATATCTAAAGTTTTTTTAAAGCTCTCTAGGCTTTGATGGGGAAAGCCATAAATCAAATCCATATTTATGGATTTAATCCCAACAGCCCTTGCCATATCCACAGCATTTTTGGTAATCTCGTAGGGCTGGATACGATGGATTATCTTTTGAATTTCTTCATTAAAATCCTGTACCCCATAGCTAATGCGATTAAAGCCACCAGCGATCAAAACATCTAATTGTTCTTTAGTTAAAAATCTTGGATCTATCTCGCAACTTACCTCGGCATCCCTAGCAAAATTTGGAAAATAATCTTTGATAAGCCTGATGATACTTTCAAGTTGATTTGCATCAAAAAATGTCGGAGTTCCACCACCAAAATGAAGCTGCAAAACATCCCTTGAAGTATCAAGATGTTTTGATAAAATATCCACTTCCTTTTTTAGATATTGGATATAACGCTCTTTTTTATCATTTTTACTGGTAAAAACCACATTGCATCCACAAAAATAACAAGCACTCCTGCAAAATGGCAAGTGAAAATACAAGGATAATGGGCGATTTTTATCTTGATTTTTTAGTATATGCGTATATTCTTCATGGGAAAATTCCCCATGAAATTCTGGCGCAGTGGGATAGCTCGTATATCGAGGTCCAGGTTTAGCGTATTTTACAAATTTATCAAAATCTATCATCTACTTATATGCCTTACTTCTCCTGGTAAAAAATCATCAAGGTTTAAAAATAAATTTGGATGCTTTTTTTTGACATTTTTTACTATCTTGTTTAAATTTTTATCGCTCATGATGTCCTCATTGCTATTTTCAAGCTCATTCATGACAACTGCCCAAGTGTCAGCAAAGTCGATGGGAACATATTTCCAAATGGCTTTTTCAAGTTTTAGTTGGAAACTTTCCTCCTTTGCTTCTTTTAAAGCGTTTAGAATCCTATTTAAGGTTTCTAATGGCACAACGGCATGGAGGTTGTCATTTTTATCTTCTAAAACAAGTTTTTTACTATGGGCATCTAGATCGAAGTTTCCGCCATAAAAACTAACTTGCTTTGATAAATCCTTAATTTGTTTTATGATATTTTTCTCTTCCATCTCAACCCCTAATCATTTCTATGCCTATCAAGCCAAACCATGACACCCTTTTGCGCATGGAGCCTGTTTTCGGCCTCATCAAAAATATTATCCGCATACTTTTCAAAAACTTCCTCGCTAACCTCATAACCCCTATAAGCTGGTAAGCAATGCAGAAAAATCGCATCTTTCTTGGCTAGCTTCATCATATCCATATCAACCATAAAACCCTTAAAATCCCTAATTCTCTTTTCTTTTTCTGCCTCTTGCCCCATGGAAACCCAAGTATCAGTTGTAACCACATCTGCATCTTTTACTGCCTTGAGAGGATCATTAAAATAATTTATAATTCCCCCACTTTCTTCACATAGCATTTTTGCATCAGAGATGATTTCTTGCCAAGGTTCATATCCCTTTGGGGTTGCTATATCTAGAGTAAAACCAAGCTTGCTTGCTAACATCATCCACGAATGGGTCATATTATTTCCATCGCCCACATAGGCAACCACTGGGTTTTTGTCTTTTTTATATTCCATCATAGTTATATAATCAGCCAAAAGTTGCACAGGATGATATTTATCGGTCAAACCATTTATCACAGGAACCTTTGAGTAAGCCGCAAATTCATCCAAAATACTTTGTGAAAAGGTGCGTATCATGACCATATCGACCATACGGCTAATCACCCTAGCACTATCTCTCATGGGCTCTCCACGTCCAAGTTGCAAATCATTGGAAGATAAAAACAAACCCTTCCCCCCAAGCTGATGGATGCCAACCTCAAAGCTAACCCTAGTTCTAGTACTACTTTTTTCAAAAAGCATCCCCAAAGTTTGCTGATGAAGATGGGGAAAATACCTCTTAGCCTTAGCCTCTTTCTTTATAGCCACACCTAGATCTATAATCTCTAAAATCTCTTCTTTACTAAAATCATAAAGTGATAAAAAATGTTTCAAAATTTATTCCTTTTATACTATCGTAGTTTATTATATCCTTTTTTATTAAATATGATATAAATAGATGGCATTTTGAAAAAATGCCTACCCTACTAGTCATCCGTTTTCAGTAATCCGTAATCCGTTTTCAGCACTGACCTCAGTCAGTGCCATTTGCCAAAAGCTTTGCCACTTCCTTGGCATGATAAGATATGATTATATCCGCCCCTGCCCTTTTAAATGAGATCATAGTTTCTAATAAAACTTTTTCATACTCAATCACGCCTGATTTTTGACCTGCTTTGAGCAAAGCGTATTCGCCGCTGACGTTATAAACTGCCATGGGCGTTAATGTTCTTTCTTTTATATCTCGCACCACATCAAGGTAAGCAAGGGCGGGTTTTACCATTAAAATATCAGCCCCTTGAAGCTCATCTTCTAGGCTTTCGCTTATGGCTTCACGGCGATTTGCAGGGTTCATTTGGTAGCTTTTTCTATCTCCAAAGCTTGGAGTAGATTCTGCCACATCCCTAAAGGGACCATAATAAGCAGATGCAAATTTTGTAGAATACGCCATTATCGGTAAATTTTCAAAGCCATTTTGATCTAAAATCTCCCTTAAAGCCTTTATGGTCCCATCCATCATTCCACTTGGAGCTATCATGTCGGCTCCACTTTGAGCGTGTATTAGGGCTTGTTTTTGGAGTATTTTAAGGGTTGCATCGTTATTTACACTTTTATTTTTAAGATCTAAAATCCCGCAGTGCCCATGGTCGGTAAACTCACAAAAACATAGATCAGTAACCACATAAAGATTGGGAAATTTTTCCTTTATAGCTCTCAAACTTCTAGCAATCAAACCCATATCACACAGGGCGTCACTTCCTATGCTATCTTTAGTACTTGGAATGCCAAAAAGAATGATGGATTTTATACCAAGATTTACCACTTCTTCGCATTCTTTCAAAATCTCATCCAAGCTCATTTGAAAAACATCTGGCATGGAAGAAATTTCTTTTTTAATCCCCTCGCCCTCTACCATAAAAAGCGGATAGATAAAATCATCAATATGAAGTTTATTTTCTTCTACTAAAGAACGGATATTTGCATTTGTCCTTAGGCGTCTATGTCTTTTAAGCATTCTATTCTCCTTTTTTGGGATTTTACCACATATTAGTTTAAATGGAGGAATTTTAATAATATAAGACAAACTTTACCTTATATTAATGATTTATTGGTTATGATTTGCGGAGTTGAAAACAAGGAAAACATAAGGAACTAAGAATGTTCAAAGAAAGAGTAAAAACCCACCATAGGGGCAAAAAAGGTCCAAATCTCCCTGTTCTTAGGCGAACTATCGATAAGTTTCTACAAACTACTCCCAAACAAAAAGAGGGAGTTATTTATTTCCATGTACCATTTTGTGATAATATCTGCTCTTTTTGTTCCATGAATAGGAGTAAATTAGATGGACAATTGGATGAATATTGTGAATTTTTGCTAAAAAAGATAGATGAATTTTGTGATTATCCTTATATAAAGCAAAAAGAATTTGAGAGTATTTATTTTGGCGGCGGAACTCCAACTATTTTTAAAAACCACCATCTAGAAAAAATCCTAAAAGCCATAAACGAAAAATTTAATATCTCACCAACCTGCGAATTTAGCTTTGAAAGCACCTTGCATAATCTAAATATGGAAAAACTTCGCCTAATGCAAGATCTAGGCGTAAATCGATACAGCATAGGCATCCAAAGTTTTAACGATGAGGGCAGAAAACTACTAAATAGGGTTGGGGATGGAAAACATGCCATAGACAAACTCTCAAAGATAAAAAGTAATTTTAAGGGGAATATCTGCATCGATATCATTTATAACTACCCAAATCAAAGCTTAAAAGATGTCATAAACGATGCAAAAATGGCAAAAGAGCTCGAAGTTGATAGTGCTAGTTTTTATTCACTCATGTTCCATGAGGGTTCAAAACTTTCTGAAGATATTAGGCTAGAGGATTATTATGATCTAAAACACGACAATGCTTTGCACAATCATTTTGTAGAAGAAATGCTAAAAGATGATTATGAGATTTTAGAACTTACAAAGGTAAATAAAAAAGGAAGAGATAAATACAAATACATCCGTCTAACCCACCAAGGAGCTGACATCTTACCCCTTGGCATAGGAGCTGGTGGAAGACTTGGGGAATACGGCTCATTTACCTTTAGCAAGTTTGGCAAAGCCATGCAGGTTTTTACCAAAAAAAGTGAAAAAGAGCAACGACTAGATGCCATAGATTGGCTATTTCAATACCAAAATATCAAACTTGAAAAGCTTAAAAATTTAGTAAACAACAAAGCTTATGAAGAAATTTTTGATTTTTTGAAAAAAACAGAGGAACATCAATACATAAGATTAAATGATGAAGAAATAAATTTTACCATAAACGGAATTTTCTGGGGCAATACCATAGCTAGTCATGTTTTAGACATTGCACAGAAGTATTGAAAAAATAGTATTAGAATTAAAAAATTTGTTTATAAGATCTAAAATGGGGTTATTGCTTGGCTAAATAGAAACTTACTTTACGCAAACAAAAACCTTAAAGCGTAGCGGTCAGTATTTACGAAGTAAATACAATAACTTTAGTTAATCCAATTTTTTTAAAATTGGTCGCAAAAATGGGCTCTGCCCATTTTGAGAAGTAAAAATGACAATAAAGGATAAAAATGAAAAAACTTACAACATATTGCTCATGGACGGGCAATACAAAAAAGATTGCCCAGGCAATTCATGAGCAAATTGGTGGCGATATAATACCCATGGAAGAGGCTACGAACTGGGAAGAATACGATTTTATAGCTCTTGGCTTTTTCGTAGATAAAGGCTTTGCAGGTGGCAAAGGAAAAGACTTTTTAGAGCAAGTTAAAAATAAAAAAGTAGGACTTTTCGCAACCCTAGGAGCAGAACCCGAAAGCGAACACGCAAAAGCTGTAATGGAAAAGGGTAGAGAGCTCATGAGGGCAAACAACAACACCCTTCTTTGCGAATTTATCTGCCAAGGGGCGATCGATCCAAATATCATCCAAAAAATGAGAGATATGGCAGCAAAACAAGGAGCAAATGCAAGGCATCCAATCACACCTGAGAGGGAAAAAAGATGGGCAGATGCTACCACTCATCCAGATGAAAAAGATGTGGCAAATGCCAAAAAAGCATTTAGCAAAATAAAAAATTTATAAAAATCAAAAAAAGGAAGATTATGAGTGATTTACAACAAAAAATCAAGGAACAAATCCAAAAAGACGACAAGTACACAGTTGCAAAATTAGCCCAAGCTTTAAATGTAAAAGAAATTGACATTTTGCTAAACCTGCCAAATGAAGTTGCAACCCATGCAAACGGAGACAAATTTGATGAGATCATAGGAGAATTAGAAACCTGGGGCGAGGTTTTGATAGTCAAAAATACCCCTTCTTTCATCCTAGAAATTCGCTCCAAGATAGGAAAAGGAAGCTACATGAGAGGCTATTACAACTTCAGCCATGAAGCACCTTTGAGCGGACATTTAAAAGCTAGCGATATCGACAAAATAGTATTTTTAAGTGCGAAAGTGGTTATGGGCATGATTTCCCACAGCGTCATGTTTTTAGATAAAGATGGAAATGATATTTTTAAAGTTTACGTAGCACGTGATAAAAATAGAGAATTTATCCCAGAGCAGCTAGAAAAATTTCAAGCTTTAAAAAAGAGTTTTGAAAAATAAAATCTATAAAAGGATAAAGAAATTTCCTTTATCCTTTTACCTTCCCCCTTAATTTATAAACTTACCGCTTTTTGCCCTTTGTGAATGCATGATCTCTATCTCCCTTGCTCCAGATACCACTACCTTATAATCCAAAGCATAATCCAAGCTATCATCCTTTCCCTCATAATCAACACTATCTAGTATAACTTTCATAGCCTCAAGCCTTGCTTTTTGCTTATCATTTGAGCGGATTATGGTCCATGGTGCCCAGTGGGTATGGGTTCTTTTTATCATGTCGTACTTGGCATTGGTAAAATCATCCCATCTATCTTGGGCTTGCATATCGATCTCGCTTAATTTCCATTGTCGAAGCGGGTCAGTCTTTCTTCTTTCAAATCTCAAAGCTTGCTCATCTTTGGTAACGGAGAAATAAAGCTTAACCAAGATCATTCCCTGTCTAGTTAGATCCTTTTCAAAATTTGTAACCCCATCCATAAAATCTTCGTACTCTTTGGGACTGCAAAAACCAAAAACATGCTCAACCATGGCGCGGTTGTACCAACTTCTATCAAATAAAACTATTTCACCATTTGTTGGAAAATGTTGGACGTATTTTTGATAAAACCATTGCCCCTTTTGCTCATCAGTTGGCTTTCCTAGAGCAACAATGCGATAATGCTTTTCATTCATATACCTTGAAACCCTTCTTATGGTGCCACCTTTTCCCGCTGCATCTCGTCCTTCGAAGAGTATTATCATCTTTTTATTTTTATTTTCAAGGTGTTTTTGGAGTTTTATAAGTTCAGCCTGATAGGGCTTGAGAGCTTTTTCGTTTTTTCTTTTCAAAACTGCTTTTTTGCAAAATTTCTTCTCTTTTTTCCCACCTTTATAAGCTTCGATAAGTTTAGATAAAGGGACCTCTTCGCCATTAATATTCACATTATCCCCCACCCTAGTTTCTATTTCTACCATTTCAAACTCCTTTTTTGGTCATTTCTCACATTATACAACTTTTTATATTAACTTTAGATGTAAATAAGCCATATTTTCTCTTAAATTTGCTACAATGGCTGTTTTAAATTTTAAATACAATAAAAAGTGAACTATATAGATGGATGTAAAAATTTCAAATATCGCAAATCTACCAACAAAATTTGGAAAACTTAAAATACAAAGTTTCCAAGAAAATCACAAAGAGCATCTAGTAATTTTCAAAGAACCTCTAAAAAATATTCCTATCGTCAGAATCCACAGCGAATGCCTAACAGGAGATGCCCTAGGAAGCTTAAAATGCGACTGCGGAGATCAACTTGGTTTCGCCCTTGAACAAATATCAAAAAAAGGCGGAATGCTAATCTATCTAAGACAGGAGGGACGAAATATAGGCTTACTCAACAAGGTAAATGCCTATGCCCTACAAGATGAGGGGCTAGATACGATTGAAGCAAACCATCAGCTAGGTTTTGAAGCAGATATGAGAAGTTATGAGATAGTGGAATTTATCCTAGATCATTTTAAGATCAAAAAAATCTCCCTCCTAACCAATAACCCAAAAAAAATCCAAGCCCTAAAGGGAATACAAATAATCCAACGACTGCCTATCATCATAAAGGCAAATTCTTTCAATGAAAATTATTTAAAAGTAAAAAAAGACCAAATGGGGCATTTGCTTTGATAAAAAATATTTATATTTTTGTGTTTATAGTATTGTTTTTGGGTGCATGTTCATCAAAGGAGAGTACATTAAATGTCCCTTTGAGCTCAAATAAACCCATACCTATCTTGAAACCTCTAAAAAACAAAGAAAATACTTCTTTATTTTTAACATTTTCAGGTGGTGGAACGAGGGCAGCTGCCCTTTCTTATGGGGTTTTAAAGGGTTTGAATAAATATAATTTACTAGATAACATAGAAATCATTTCTTCAGTAAGTGGTGGAAGCTTTACAGCTGCTTATTTTGGACTTTATGGGGATAAAATTTTTGAGGATTTTGAAAGTAAATTTTTGAAAAAACCCATTCAAACACGGATAATTGATACCATACTAAATCCCCTAAATTGGTTTAATTATTCTTTGTACAATAGAAGCGATTATGTGGCAAATTTTTATGACAAAGAGATTTTTGGAAAGAAAACCTTTGGTCATTTAAGAAAACATCCACAAATCATAATCAATGCAACAGATATTTCAACTGGCAACGCCTTTTCCTTTACAAAGGAAAATTTTGCAAAAATCTGTTCTGATCTAAACTCCTATTCCATAGGAAAAGCAGTAACAGCATCTTCAGCTGTTCCGGGGGTTTTTTCTCCACTAACGCTAAAAAATTATGATATGTGCAAAAAAACCACAATCAAAAACACAAATAAGGGGTTTTTAAAATACAATCACAAACAAACAAAAAATATAAATAAACTACAAAACACAAAAAAATATCCGTATCTACATTTAGTAGATGGGGGAATTAGTGACAATCTAGGGCTGCGTGCCTTATTTGATATTGTCGCAAAATACGATAACGACTTTATAAAACTAATGAAGGCTTATGGTATGGAAAAAAGCAATAAAATAGCTATCTTAGTTGTCAATGCAGCAGATAGTTTAGATCCAAACATTGCCATAAACAAACAAAATCCATCCATCACTGAAGTTATTTCTGCCACAAGCACCATACAATTAACAAGATACAATCATGATACTCTTGATATCTTAGATTATTATATTTCCCTATGGAAAAAACAAGCCCAAAAATTTAAAATAAAAAATTTAAAATTTTATGTAATCGAATTGAACTTCAATAATCTTCCCAAAAAACGTGCAAACTTATTGTCTAGAACAAAAACTAGTTTAGAACTTGATGCAAAAAGGGTGGATGAGATCATCAAAGCAGGAGAGGAATTGCTCGATAACTCCAACGAATTTCAGCAATTTCTAAAAGATTTTAAAAGTAAAAAAAGGAATAAAAATGGAATTTTGGAACAACATATATACTAATTTTGATCCCGTAGCCTTTGGGATTTTTGGATTTAAGGTGCATTGGTATGGGATAATGTACGTTTTAGCCCTTTTGTCGGCTTTATTTATAGCAAAATGGATTGCAAAAAAAGATAAACTTCCCTTTAGTGAAAAGGAATTGGATGATTATTTTATATGGATAGAAGTTGGGGTTATTTTAGGAGCAAGACTAGGTTATATCATCTTTTATGACCCAAATACCAGCTATTATTTAAGCCATCCATGGCAAATGTTTAATCCTTTCATGGATGGTACTTTTGTTGGTATTAGGGGCATGAGTTACCACGGGGCTGTTATAGGATTTTTACTTGGAACTTGGGGATATTGCCTAAGACATAAAACTTCTCCTTGGCCATTTTTAGATCTAGTTGCCATTAGTGTTCCCTTTGGCTATATCTTTGGCAGAATAGGAAATTTTTTAAATAAAGAATTAATCGGAAGATACACAGATGTTCCATGGGGCATAAATGTACTTGGAGAATTTAGACATCCATCTCAACTTTATGAAGCTTTTTTAGAAGGTGTTTTAGTCTTTGTAATCCTTTATGTGTATAGAAAATATAAGAAATTTAATGGCGAATTAATTGCCCTTTATGGCTTCTTTTATGCCTTGGCTAGATTTGTAGCAGAATTTTGGCGTCAGCCCGATTTTCAACTAGGCTTCATATACGGCGGTTGGCTAACTCAGGGGCAATTGCTGTCTTTGTTTATGATACTCATTTCCATAGTGCTATACATCTACCTTTATAGACGAAATAAACTCATTGTTAATAAAAGCAAATAAAAATAATAATCTAATAATATTTTTATAAAACTTATTGTATGATTGAGTAATAATGCGTCAAAGTTAAAGTTTTAGTCGTCATTAGAATTTCACTACAAAGGATTTAGCGTGAGCAACCTAATCGAAGGTTTTTTAGGGCAGAGCGTTAGTGGCAAAAAAAGCCGTATGCCTGCACGCTTGGATTTCATCCAAAGTGCATCCGGGCTATTTTTGGCACTATTCATGTGGGCACACATGTTTTTTGTTGCATCTATTCTATTTGGAAAAGATGCCATGTACACCATAGCCAAGTTTTTTGAGGGAGCAGCATTTTTAGATAAACCCCAACCCATCTTGGTTTCATTAGTTGTGGCCTGTGTGTTCGCTATTTTCATCATACATGCAGGACTTGCCATGAGAAAATTTCCTATAAATTTTCGACAATGGCAACAATACAGAACCCACATGAAAATGATGAAACATAGCGATACATCTTTATGGTTTTTCCAAGCAGCAACTGGCTTTTTGATGTTCTTCTTAGGCTCAGCCCATCTTTTTATGATGATGACAAAAGCTCACACCATAGGACCTTTTGGCTCTGCTGATAGAATGTGGAGTGATTTTATGTGGCCTTTTTACCTCATACTCCTAATCGCCGTTGAAGTTCACGGAACCGTAGGACTTTACAGACTTTGCGTTAAATGGGGATGGTTTGAGGGAAAAGATGCAAAACAAACTAGAAAAAATCTCAAAATGGCAAAACATGCTATCACGGTATTTTTCTTGGTTTTAGGTCTTTTAACACTTTTGGCTTATGTGAAAATAGGATATGATCATAGGGATCAAGCAGGACAAAAATATCACCCAACCACAAGCCAAATCCAAACACTCCAAGAAAAGGGGGTAAAAATATCATGAATATCAAATATTGTGATGCCTTAGTTATAGGCGGAGGACTAGCAGGTCTAAGGGCAGCAGTTGCAGCAGCAGATAAGGGATTAAGTACAACGGTTTTAAGCCTCGTTCCAGTTAAGCGTTCCCACTCAGCAGCAGCCCAGGGTGGTATGCAAGCGAGCCTTGGAAACTCAAAAATGAGTGAGGGAGACAATGAAGATCTACACTTTGCTGATACAGTAAAAGGAAGCGACTGGGGCTGTGATCAGGATGTGGCGAGAATGTTCGTAACAACTGCACCAAAGGCGATAAGGCAATTAGCCGCTTGGGGCGTTCCTTGGACTAGGATTACCCAGGGAAAAAGGACGGCAGTTATAAACGCACAAAAAACTACCATAGAAGAGAAAAAAGAAGTTCACGGACTTATACATTCTCGTGATTTTGGTGGAACTAAAAAATGGAGAACCTGTTACACCGCAGATGCAACAGGACATACCATGCTTTTTGGAGTAGCAAATGAGGCTCTAAAGCATGATGTAAACATAGAAGATAGAAAAGAAGCAATAGCACTTATCCATAAAAAAGATAGATGCTATGGGGCAGTTGTAAGGGACCTTGTAACTGGCGAGCTCATGGCTTACGTGGCAAAGGGAACCTTGATAGCAACTGGTGGATATGGAAGAATTTATAAACAAACCACAAATGCAGTTATATGTGAGGGAATCGGAGCAGCCATTGCCCTTGAGACTGGAAAAACTCCCCTTGGAAATATGGAAGCAGTACAATTTCACCCAACCCCAATCGTCCCTAGCGGAATACTTCTAACTGAAGGCTGTCGTGGGGATGGAGGAATACTCCGAGATGTGGATGGACATAGATTTATGCCAGATTATGAGCCAGAGAAAAAAGAATTGGCATCCCGTGATGTTGTAAGTCGTAGAATGATGGAGCATATAAGAAATGGAAAAGGCGTTCCTTCTCCTTATGGGGAGCATGTGTGGCTTGATATTTCCATCCTAGGACGCGAACACATAGAAAAGAACTTGCGTGATGTCCAAGAAATTTGTCAAATCTTTAATGGTATAGATCCAGCTGATGAGGGCTCAAAAGGTTGGGCACCAGTTCTTCCAATGCAGCACTATTCCATGGGAGGAATCAGAACAAAACCAACGGGTGAAACTCCAGGCTTAAAAGGTTTATTTTCCTGCGGCGAGGCAGCTTGTTGGGATATGCATGGCTTTAACCGACTTGGTGGAAACTCCGTTAGTGAAACCGTTGTTGCTGGTATGATAGTTGGGGATTATTTTGCTGATTTTTGTAAAGAAAATGAAATAGATATAAATACAAAAGTAGCCGAAAAAGCCCTAGAAGAGCAAGCAAAGATTATCGACAAACTCCTTAAAAATAAAGGCAAAAACAATATCTTTGAAATTAAAAATCGCATGAAAGATATCATGTGGGATAATGTTTCTGTATTTAGAAATCATGAGGGCTTAGAAAGTGCGGTTAAAGAACTTGAAGAATTGTATAAAAAATCAAACGATGTTACGGTTCATTCAAAACAAACTGCCGCAAACCCAGAGCTTGAAGAGGCTTACAGAGTTCCAAAAATGCTAAAACTTGCCCTTTGTGTGGCAAAAGGAGCATTGCAAAGAACCGAAAGTAGAGGGGCTCATTATAGGGAAGATTATCTAAAACGTGATGATGAAAATTGGCTAAAAAGAACCCTTGCTTGGTGGAAAGAAGGAGATACTACTCCAACTATTACCTATGAGGATTTAGACATAATGAAAATGGAAATGCCTCCAGCCTTCCGTGGTTACGGGGTTAAGGGTATGATCATAGAACATCCAGATAGTGCCGTACGCCAAGAAGAAGTGGATAAGATCCGAGAAAAAATGGAAGCGGAAGGAAAAGGTCGTTTAGAGATTCAAGATGCACTTATGCCATTTGAACTCCAAGCAAAATTCAAAGCACCAAATGAGAGAGTAGGAGTAGGACATGAGTAGGAAAATAAAAATAAGAGCTTTAAAGTTTGATCCAAATTCTAAAATTTCCAAGCCTCACTTTGCAGAGTATGAGCTTGAAGAAACCCCAGGAATGACGCTTTTTATAGCTCTTGGAATGATAAGAGAAAAGTACGACGCGGATCTAAACTTTGACTTTGTCTGTCGTGCGGGGATTTGTGGAAGTTGTGGCATGATGATAAACGGACGCCCAGGACTTGCATGTAGAACCTTGACAAAGGACTTTGAAGATGGAGTAATCCAACTTATGCCAATGCCAGCTTTTAAACTTATAAAAGATTTGTCCGTAAACACAGGCGAATGGATGAATGGCATGAGTAAAAGAGTTCAAAGCTGGATTCATACCAACGAAGAAACAGATATAAGCAAGATAGAAAAACACATAGACCCAGATGTAGCCGAAGAAACCTTTGAGTTAGATCGCTGTATAGAATGTGGAGTTTGCGTGGCAGCTTGCGGAACAAAACTTATGAGACCCGACTTCGTTGGAGCTGTGGGTTTAAATAGGGTTGCGCGCTTTAGGGTTGATCCATACGATCAAAGAACAGATGCGGATTTTTACGAGTTAGTAGGAGATGATAATGGAGTTTTTGGATGCATGAGCTTACTTGCATGTGAAGACAATTGCCCAAAACACTTACCACTCCAAAGCAAAATAGCTTACATGAGAAGGCAACTTGTAAAAGCCGGATGTGACATAGCAGCAAAATGCGGAAGCAAAGAAGCTAGTTAATATTTGGGGCTTCAAGCCCCAAATACATTTTATGAGAAACATTAATCTGATATCAAAACATATGAACCCCTAAAATACTTTTTTAATAGAAAGTGTACCCCATCTTTGAGAATGTCTTTTCCTTGACAAAAATACCTCTTCTTTTAAAGAAATATTCAAAGAATAGTCTTTATAATAAAAATCAAAACCTAAAATCTTTCCCAACACATGCTTTATAGGATCAATTGTATATGATTTATCATGATCTGTAATATAAAAATAATCAACATAATTATAAAATATTCCATAGGATATGCCATATCCAAACTCCCTATTTCTTTTTGAATCTAGATTAAGAGCATAATTTTGATTTGCCCCTATAGTTTTTCCTATTGTGGCAAAGTTATTAGGGATATTGTATCCATATCTAAAATTTGTACCAACACTAACACTTCGTATATCTGTTCCCAGATCAAAACGAATTTGATTTATTAATTCAATTTTACTATTGTTGCTAAAATATTTTGTATAAAATTTTTCACCATAAGAATAACTAATACAGATATTTAATGAATCATCGAGTTGATTATCCCATCCATTTGCATGACGTGAGCCAATCATATCATGTAGGCCATTTTGTATCTCTTCCCCTAATACACTAGGTCCTACTAAAGACAGAGATAATCCAAATCGATGAAAATATTCCTCCTCCCATCTATAAATAGATAATTGTAGTTCGGCAACCCCTGCATAAGGGACGTCATCTTTTATTTTTTCTGTTTTTTCAATATCATCTGGTGTAAATAAAAAATATTCAAAACCTAGCCGTACAGATTGGTTTTTTTCTCTTTTTGAAATGGTATATTATTGATGAAATTATAGAAATAATTATCATATATTTGTTGATTATTGGTATCTTTACTGCTTAACCATGAATAGGAGATTGAGTTTGTATAATACTTATCTGTTTTAAATATGGCATCATTTTCAAAAGAAAATGAATGCACATCCGCATAAAGAAAAGATGTAAACACAAGAATAATTGTAAAATTTTTCAAGGAACTCCTTTTACCCTTTCAGCTATAGATTATACCAGAAAACAATCATTGTTATCTTAAATCCAGCAAACACCAAGATTTAAACCTAAAGTGGACTTATGAAAAATAAAAAGTTGCAATTTTAATTTCAAAGACGCCAAATGATACAATCTTTCTTCAAATTTTAATCACAGAATGAAATGAAATAAAGATTAAAATATAAACATTTAATTCTAATAGTAAAGACAGGAACTCATGAAACGATGTCGAAGACAAGAAAACATAAAGATATAATAGAAAATCTAAAATCTAAATTCTAAACTTGCAAATAAAATATCTTATTTTGTCAAAAAGAGCTAATACTTATGTTAAGAGTAAGGAGTATTAGATGGAAGACTTGCCATGTTTTTTCACAGAAACTTCGTTTAGTTAATAGAAATACAGAAAAGTTAAGAAATGAGCATTTGATTAGTATTTTTATTAAGGTTTTTGATGATTTTGGATAACTTATGCTATAATGGGCAAAAAATTAAAGGTTAAAACATGGAATATCCAAATTTCACAAAAGAATCTAAATCCCTAGTTGCAAAGCATATAACAAAAGAGGTTTACGAAAGTTTAAAAGATAAAAAAACAAAAAATGGTTTTACTTTAGATCAAGCCATAAGATCTGGTGTAGAAAATCCTGATAGTTCCATAGGTGTTTATGCTGGAGATGAAGAAAGTTATGAAGTTTTTGCGCCCTTATTTGATAAAATCATAGAAGAGTACCATGGTTTTTCAAAAAACGACAAGCATCAAAGCAATTTAGATATAAATGATCTAAAAATTTCAAATCCTGACATAAAAAACAAATACATTATCTCAACAAGAATTAGAGTGGGAAGAAATCTAGCAAATATACCACTAGGAACTTCCATCTCAAAAAAGCAAAGATTGGAAGTAGAAAGGAAAGTTTCAGATACCCTTAATGCTTTAGGTGGGGATCTAGCCGGAAAATACTATCCCTTAGAGGGAATGGGAGAAGATGATAAGCAAACCCTCATAAAAGAGCACTTTTTATTTAAAGAAGGGGATAGATTTTTAAAATCAGCGGGGCTAAACAGGCATTGGCCAAGTGCAAGGGGGATATATCACAATCACAATAAAACCTTTCTAGTTTGGATCAATGAAGAGGACCAGCTAAGGATAATATCCATGCAAAAAGGTGGCAACATCAAAGAAGTTTTCGCTAGATTAGTAAAAGCGCTAAATCGCCTAGAAGAAAAGATGAAGTTTGCCTATAATGAGCATCTAGGATACATAAGTTCATGCCCCACAAACCTAGGAACAGCCATGAGAGCAAGCGTGCATATAAAACTACCAAAACTAGCCCAAAATATGGAACTTTTTAACAAAATAACCCAAGAACATCACCTACAAATAAGAGGAATAGACGGCGAACATTCAAAAAGCAAGGGTGGGATTTATGATATCAGCAACAAAAGAAGATTGGGCATAACAGAGATTGAATGCGTAGAGGATTTGTACAATGGAGTCGTGGCTTTGATAAATGAGGAAGAGAAATTATAACAACGTCTCAAAAAACCCTTAGCAAATGTTAATTAACCCCTTAAATGCAGGGGTTTAAGTTTAAAATTTTGGCAATGTGATCGAATGGCTTTAATTCCAATCATTAGCTTTGTAAATACCTAACACAAGTATAATTTCACCATCAATCAAATATGGGATAGTGTAACCTTTAAAGATAAAATCTCTTATACACTCATCATTAAATTTTGTGGATTTTCTAAAAGCGTACGGGTTGGATATTAAAATTTCCATCCTTTCTTTTAGATCATCCTCAAAGCTCATAGCCCTATCCAAACTATCAATTGCTATAAAGGTTGTAATTTCTATTAATTCGTTTATAAATCTATCACTATCTTTAATAATCATCTTCTCAAATACTTCCACTCCGTTCCGTGTGGATAAGTTTTTAACTTACCCTGCCTATAAAGTTCAATATCTTTTAAAATATTTTCTTTAATGGTGTCTTTTCCTTCATCTTGAACAATGGTCACATTTGGCTTTAAAGCCACCAAGCTTTTAAGCACTTGCAAAAATTGGCTATCTACATTATTAAGTGTTATGGTCATTTTAAAAGCTCCTACTTAATTGGGTAAAGCATTATATCATAAATTAAATTTACTAACCAAATTTATTCAATATTTCACATCAATAATATCAGCATCTAACCATATAAAACTAGCTAAAAGTTTATACTATTTTAGATCTAACAAGCGTAATACTATGATATTTTTGAATACTATTTCAAAAAATGTTTTTTTAAGGTTGGTATAAGTGGCGACCCCAAGAGACACCAACGAAAGTTAAATAAAAGCCTATATTTAAGGCTTTAAGGTTTGTATATCATAGTGCAATATACACTAAGATATACACCTCAATCAAGAGTAACTTCAAGGGTCCACCAATTTGTTCCAATCTCATCAGAAAATAAGAGCAGTTTCAATATCTCACTAATTTGTGTGGCTTCGGGTAGAAAATAAGAGTAACTTCAATATCTCACTAATTTGTTCCAACCTCATCAGAAAATAAGAGCAGTTTCAAGAGCTCACTAATTTATTCCAAACTAAATCAGAAAAAGCCTCTATTCGTAAGCCTTCAAAGCAAATAGCTAAGGCAAAAGTATATCAGAACTTCAAAAAAGTGCTTAAAGGCTGTGTAGTGGCTTAATTAATGCTTAAAGTTTGCAATTTTATTCATGCTTAACAAAAGTTTTTAAAAGGGAAAATATAAAAGGGTTTATATTATTAATACTTGTATTATTATCCTCCATGTTTTTATTGATACCCTCCCCATCTTTTTATTGATAGGGTTGTCTAAAATATTTAAGGGTATTTTTAAGGGCTTTTTGTTCACGGTGTGATATGGCGGCTCTTTAGTTTTAAGCCGCCATTTATAAGCTATTTGATGGTCTCTTTTAGGCTACGCAATAAAACACAAAAGTTATGAAAAACGATATCAACATCATCTTCAATACTTTTAACCTCATCTTCCAAATCATTTTTAAATTCATAGTCTTTTAGCTCATCTCTTAAATGACCTCTTATTTCGTCGATATGAATATCCATGATTAATTTAAGCGATGAGCTCAAAAATCCAACTTGCTTTATGGTATCCTCAATCTTAATTTTTAATGGATCGTAATCGTTCATTTTTTAACCTTTATCTTTTCGTTTGCATATTTCTCTAAGCCATTGGCTATGTCGAATAGTAGGCTATCTAAAAAGCCAAACACATTTGATTTTTCTTCTATCCCATAATCTTCCGCATATCGACCATAAACATCCATAAGGCTCGATATTGCCTTTAAATTTGGTACGCAATAGTCGATAATCTCCGCCTCGTCTTTATACTTTACATTAAAACTCATTTTATCTCCTTTTTGTTTGGCTAATTAGTCACATAATTATGACTTTATAGAGATATAAGTATAATATAAATTACTTTAAATAAAACTTATGTATGTAATGCATAGATTACTATTTTGATATTTTAAGCATTTATTTATGACTTTACGCTATTATTTCAGAATGGAAAAGGTAACATA
>PDPI01000013.1 GCA_002746565.1 Pseudomonadota bacterium
ATATATCTCCCAAAAAGAAGGATTAAAAGTAGTTTGAAACTCCTTAACAAATTTATTGTCTCTATCTGGAAAACCTTTGCACCAAGATTGCAAAATTTCCTTTTCTTTCTCTCTTTTTTTATCAATTGCATGATATAGTTGCGAATTGTGCTTTATAATGTTTTTAAAATTAACATGTTGTCTGCTTTCGTCTACTGTTGGTTCAAACAAATTCATACAAATCATTTAAGCTAAAAAACTTCTTCATACTTGTATCGTATATAACTAATTAAATCATTATAAACACCAAGAAAATCTTTAAACAAAGGTTTGATTTTGTTTCTTACAAAGTCAATTTGTTCATTGGTTAAATAATTTTTATTTATCCTTAAAAAATCATCTTAATTGGATACAAAAAATATTATATCCTTGTTTATTCACGATAAGTTCATTGAGCATTTCTTGCAATATGATTAATCAGCTAAAATACCATCAATTTAATTATTTATTTTATCCATTGCACTCAAAAATAAATTCCACTTATTTTGCAATAACGATTCAAGTTCTTTCTTGTATTGTCTTTTCATTCTCATTCTAGTGCGCTCATAGCCTCATCGAATATTAGATTGCTAAGAAGTGCTCTTGTTATAGAGATACGCTGTCTTTGTCTGCGTGAAAGCGACGAACCCCGCTCTCCCACTATAGTATCGCGGCCTTCGGGCATATGTTTTATAAATTCATCAGCTTCTGCCATAACTGAAAGATTTGATAATCTATTCCATTGATACTCAAAGATGAGCGTAAGATATATGTTGTAAATTCAACTCACAACCGCAACATTTGTCAATTGTGAATTAAAAAGGCTAGTTGTAGTATAATTAGTACTTTAATTCCAACCACTTTCGTAAGGCAATAATGAAAAAATACAAACAACTAACCCGTATAAAACGATACCAAATTTATGCTTTAATTAAGCAAAATCTATCTATAACACAAATAGCAAACAACATAGGTGTTTACAAATCTACTATATCAAGAGAACTAAAAAGAAATAACAATAATGGTTTTTATAGCCCAATCTCTTTATGATTACCATCATATTTAACTCACCCTAAATCTATTCCACCATCTGTAAAATATATCCCATAAAGTTGCCTATATTTTTCATACTCTTTAACACTAAGCCTACTAATAGGATAAAGTTTATATTGTGTCTTGCCACCTTTGTTTTCGATTAAAATTAGTTCTTTGTTTGTTTGAAATATTTTTCCATTTCAAGGGTGTTTTTCGTACTTATACAACAAATAATACTGATGGGTTAGTTCTTTATATATATTTTGTGGAATTTCAAATACAATAATAAAACCAACAAAACAAATTACAAATAATGAAACAAAAATACCACCAATTACCGATGCAATTTTTTTAAATATTTTCATTTCTTATTCCAAATACTCCTCATTCATGAAGCTGCTTCGGTGAATATTCTCAAATGCAGATTTTAAAGATACGAAAAGTTTTGGATGCTCCCTTTCTAGTTTTGCTAAAAGCTCTTTGGTCTCAGCCCTAGCGTGGGGCATTTTGATGTCAAATCTCATGGCTGGACAGACTTCGTCACCTATTACTTCGAGATGGTTATTTGTGGCATTGTCTCGCAATTGTCTCTCTCTTACGTGTATAAGGGGGCGGATGAGGATAAGTCCGTTTTTGGCGGTGTATTTTGGGGCTAAGCTCCTTAGGGCTCCATTGTAGATGAAATTCATAAAAAAGCTCTCGGCCGCATCATCTAGGTGGTGGGCAATTGCCACTTTATTATAATCATTTTCAAGGGCGTAAGTGTATAAGGCTCCCCTTCTCATGCGGGAAAAAAAGCTACAAAAGGAGGAATTTTTGCGTATTTTGTCTTTGGCTAATTCATAGGTATTTGTTTCTATAATCTCATGATCAATGCCATGCTCTTCGCAGTGGGCATGGAGGTGGCTATAATCTTCTCCCATCCCGTAACTTATGGTAACAGCCTTTAGTTTAAAATCAAAGGGAGCTACATTTTGCATCCGCTTTAAAAGATGGGCAAGAGCTAGGCTGTCTTTTCCTCCACTAAGCCCTAAAAGAACCCTATCTTTATCAACTATCATCTTGTATCTTGCATTTGTTTTTCCGCATTGGCTTATTAGTTTTTTGCTTAAATTTATCAACACTTAAACCTTTATTTTTGTTTTATGAGACTATCATTTTTTGTCAATGGTAGATATTTTGGGACTTATTTAAAAATATAAATTAGATCAAATTATCAATCATTTTTACTATAAAATCAGCACTTTGTTGTGAAGATGTTTTTAAAAACTTATCAAAGTCAAATTCCGCATCCATCCCTGCCCCATCGCTTATGGCGCGGAGTATAAAAAAAGGAACACCCAAAGCATCGCATACAACCGCCACGGAAGCTCCTTCCATCTCGATAGCATCGGCTTTGAAGGTATTTTTTATCCATTGTTTTTTTTGTTCATCACAGATAAATTGATCGCCCGTTGCTATGACGCCAGAGCTTAAATTAATGCCTTTTTGTTTAGCGACTTCATTTGCGATCTTATTTAAACTCTCATCGGTTTTTATAAAAACACTTCCCTCAGGCACATAACCATAGGGATGTCCAAAGGCTGAAATGTCTAAATCATGTTGAGCCAAGGAAGTAGCATATAAAATATCGCCTATTTTTAAATTCCCATTAACAGCCCCAGCAACCCCTGAAAAAAGCAAACTTTGTGCCCCAAATTTTTCTATCATCACACTTGCAGTTAGACTGGCATTTACCTTACCTATTTTGCTATAAGCTATGATTAGATCAAGTCCTTTGTAGTTTGCCTTATAATATTTATTTTTGGCATATTCTATACATTTATAATCTTTTATTATATCTAAAAGCGGTTCTATCTCTTCTGTCATAGCTCCCATGATGGCTATGGTTTTATGTTTTTTATCCATTATAAATTTCCTACTATCTCCAAACTTTTCATATCGGTTATGCTATAAGTTGGTTTTTTTGTAATTCTGCGGTTTAATCCTTTTAAAACACTACCACCAAATTCTACAAAAATGTCGCTCTTAGTCTCAGCCAATTCTATGCTTTTAACATACTGCACCGATGAGACCAACTGAAGCTCTAAAAGCTCACATGCGGTTTTTTTATCTTGATAAAGATTTGCCGTTACATTTGAGATAATGGGCGTTTGAAATTCGTCTTTTACATATAGATCTAAAAGTTCTCCAAAGGGCTTTAAAGCACTTTCTAAAAGTGGGCAATGGGATGCTACGGACATTGGTAAGAGCAAGGCTCTTTTTGCTCCATTTTGGCTTAGGATTTTCTCGACGGATTTTAAATCTTTCTTTGTGCCTGCTAGGACGATCTGAGATGCATTATTTATATTTGCTAACCAAATTTTTTTGCCCTCATTCACAAAGCCATCACACAAATTTTTAAGCTTTTCATATTCGATGCCAATAACCGCCATCATGCCTGCATCTTTTCCCTCGCAAGAGCTTTTCATCAAGACCCCTCTTTCGTAAACCAGTTTTAAAGCACTAGTAAAATCCAAGGCTCCAACACTCAAAAGTGCTGAAAATTCCCCCAAAGAATGCCCCATGGAAAAAACAGGATTAAATTTTTTTCCAAGCAATCTTAGGGCAATAAAGCTAACTAATAAAATAGCTGGCTGGGAAAATTGAGTTTGATTTAAGTCTTCATTTTGAGCAAAAAGAAGTTTTTTCATATCTATTTTCAAAGCATCGCTCGCTTCTTCAAATATTTGCCTAGCATCAGAGCTAGCATTATAAAAATCTTCCCCCATTCCAATGGCTTGACTTCCCTGACCGGGAAACAGATAGGTAGCTTTCATATTTTTCCTTGATTGATTAGATAAATTTAGATCTAAACCCTAAATTTCAATGTCCCCCACAGCAACCTTCGCCATGCTTATGTTTATGCTCCCCACTGCAACCTTCACCATGTTTATGCTCTCCGCCACAGCATTCTCCGTGTTCGTGGTCGTGATCTCCACATCCACCATGTCCACCACAGCAACTATGAGCTCCACCAACAACTCCTGATACTAACTCATCTTCAGTGGCATCTCTAGTTTCTATCACCTTTACATCAAAAAGCAAATCTTTTCCAGCAAGGGGATGGTTAAAATCCACCTTTACATTATCGTCATCAAATCCCTTTACTATAACTTGAACGGTTTGACCATCTTCACCTTGTCCATATAAGGTCATGCCCTCACTTAACTCAATGCCTGCAAATTGCTCCCTTGGTAGGGTTTGTTTTGCATCTTCATTGTATTTTCCATAGGCTTCTTCGGCTTTTACAAGGATTTCCTTTTGATCCCCTTGTTTCATTTTGCCAAGTTCATTTTCCAATCCAGAAATGATTTGTCCACGTCCATATAAAAATTCTAAAGCTTTTCCGCCTTTATTTGAGTCTAAAACTTCTTTTGTTTCATTGTCCTTTAATTCATACTCAATAGCTACTACCTTATCCTTTTCAATCATAACACGCTCCTTAAAAAATATTTCGAGATTGTAGCATACTAAAGTTTTATAAGGGCTTAGGTTCGGAAAACGGAATGCAGAATACAGAATACGGATGACTAGTAGAGTAGGCATTGCGGAGCAATGCTATTTATTTAATGTTTTTAGATATTTATGGAAAATGGGGGTGAGGAGGGATAAATTTATTTAATAACTCTTGGTATAAATGGGGATAGTTGGGTTAGGATTTCGTAGGTGATGGTGTTAAAACGCTTTGCAAATTCTCTTACATCGTCGAATACGCATACTTTCTCATCAATGCCCTCTAGGCTGAAGCAATCCATGGACATTCTGCCTAGAAATCTTTTGCCATTTTTTACGTGGGGATTTTGGATGCCATTTTGACGAAAAAGTCCATCTCCGTAGCCCAAATCATAGGAAGATACTACCATATCCCTATCTGCCAAAAAGGCTCCGCCGTATCCTAGGGTATCGTCTTTTTTTAACTCTCTTGAGCAGATTTTTTCGCCCCATAAAGCCAAAACTGGTTTTAGATCAAACTTGCCAAAACTTTCATGCAAATCCGTATAGCCATAACTTGCTATTCCAATCCTAACAAAATCATCATCTAAGCTTTCTTGTAAACGCAAGGAAGCTGAAGAGTTGCAAGAATGGAAATGAAGGGGTGGGAAATTGTATTTTTTAGCTAAATTTTTACAGGCTAATTTAACCTTTTTATAACATTCATTTTGCACATAAAATTCACTTCCAACTATATCCGCACCATAAAAATGGGTAAAAACACCCTCTAGATCTAAATTATTCTTTTTTAAAAGGGAAAATACCTCATCAAGTTGCTCTGGTAAAACACCATTTCTTCTCATGCCAGTATCAACTTTTAGATGGATATTGGTATTTCTAGGAAAATCTTTGATGGAACATATATCATCGCAAGTATAGATAAATTTATCATTTTTTATAGCCTTGCTGGGATTTGCTTCGATTAAAATCAAAATTTTTTCAAAAAAAGGCTCTATTATTTTTGCCTCAAAGGTATTTTTAACAACAGCCCTTTTTATGCCAAAGGATGAAGCTAATCTCCCCATTTGTTCTATCCCATGACCATAGGCATTATCTTTTAAAACAGCCATGATTTTTGAGATACCGCCCACCTTTGATCCAATATACCTTAGGTTATGCCCATAAGCGGATGAATCTAGGCTAATATACGCCATTACTCGGCTTTTAATCCATAAGTAGCAACCAAAAATCCCCTTAATTTTCTGGCTTGATAGTCTAGTTTAAAAAAATGTCCATAAACACCTTTGGCATCTAAACTTGGATTTGATGAAAAATCATAAATGCCTGTTTTTTCGTCTTTTTCTAGATTTGCATCTAGGTAAGCATAGATTTCTTCTCGTATCTGGATAAGCTTATCTAATTCTTTTTTGACTTCTTTTTTATCTAACATACCTAGTCCTACTTTTCTGCTATTATTCTCATTTTGTCATTTTCAAGCAAGATATAAAGCTCTTTTTTTCCATCAAATTTATAATTTTTTGTCCTATAATATTCATCAAAAACCACTCGGTACATATTTTTACCATCCATATTTGGATAAGGGCTTATGGCTATATTTTTAAATCTTATAATCTTTGTTTCTTTTCTTTTGAAAATTATTTTTTTCATGCGGGCAAATTGTTGCTTATTTTTACCATCAAACCTCTTAAAACTACCATCATAAAAGTTTAAATACGCATCCACATCACTCAAAGCCCAAGCATATCTCCACTGATACAAATTTGCCAGTATATTTGAAATATCGCCTTTACTCGCTATATTTTCTCCATTCTCGGAGATTATAACAACAGCATAATCAACACCCAAATCCTTATCAAATTTTACCAATATATCATTTTCAAGCGCCACACAACCCTTTGTCTTAGTACCCCTTTGACTCTCATCCAATGGAAAGCCATGTATCCAAATCCCATGACCATTTTTACCATCTAGCTTATCTAGAGTATTTGGATAAGAAAGGCTAAAGGCAATGGGTCCATAAAAGGTATTTTCTGGGACAAATCTTTTAACTATATCATAGACGCCAACAGGAGTTTTCAAATCTCCCTCAACTTGTTTGTCTCCCATTTTTCCGGTTATGATATTTTGGTAGGATTTTTTAACTTGTATTTTATCAACATTGTAAACAAGCTTCATAGTTTGATTTGTTTTATCTATAAAAACTATGGGGGTATCAAATTCGTAAAATCCCCGATCAACATCCTTATCTTTCAAATATTCTTGCCAATAAGATGGGCTTTGCAGCATTTTTTCTATCTCTATCTCAACACTATCTATTCCACCACCCCTATAAATCTCAACCAAAGATAAAGCATAGGTCAGAGTTGTCGCAAACAAAAACAATAAAACTTTTTTCATCCATTCAATCCTCTTAAATAAAAACAGAGATTATATGTATTTTTTTCTTATAATCTAATAATAAAGCCATTTAGCACTGAATAAATAAGTGCCCAAAACGGACTACGGACAACTAAAAACAGATAGTAAGCATTTATAGGAAATGCCATTTGCTTTTTGGTGCCACCTATTTATTCTCATTCATTATTTTTTTTATAGATCTCAACAATTCCACAGATGTTTCTATTTCAAACCTAGTAACGGCTACACTTTCCACGTTACATCCGATTGGAACACCGATTTTTTTCCCATAATCATATAAAAACTTAAAATTTTCTTGGCAAAATTTTACAGATTTTCCTAAAAAATCACTAGAATTTTTAAGATCCTCCTCAAAATCCTTTGGGATAGAAATACCAAGCCATTTCATAAATTCCAAGGTTTTAAGGGTTCCACAAGGGGTTAGAGTTAAAATGATGGGTGCTAAAGGATGGTTTTTCTTTTTCATAAAACTTACATAATCATCTAAAAATTCCCTCCCATTATCCCTATCATAAACCGCCTGGGTTACAAAAAACTCACAACCATTTTGCATTTTATTGAAAATTCTTTTAGGTTCATCTTTTTTGATCTTGTGTCTCTCGGCAATAGCAACTCCACCTAAAATCAAATCTTTTCTAATTTCATGCCTTAATTTATATGCCTCATCCATGCTTAGATTTACTTTTTGATCCTTTGAAGCAGTACCCACAAAAACACTAAAATTTACATCTTTATTTGCCAAAAAATCGCAAAAATTTTCCCTTTTGTATTTGCCAACAACCCTATAAATAATCTTTGGTTTATCCACATGCAAATATTCTTTAGCATAAACTTCTGGGGCTAGACTTTGCAAAAAAGAAAAGGGTCTTTCCTTGCCACTACGGGAAATTTCATCCTGCACATCATACAGGATAACTCCATCTATGTCTAGAGCATTTATCCTTTTTATTTGCTTTTGTGATATTTGCCCTATTCTCTCTTTTCCATAACTTAGCTTAGGAGGCGTTAAGCCATAAAGCAAAATACCACTTTGTTTGTTTTTGATCTTATCTTTTAACACTTAATTTTCTCATCGATTTTTGCCCTTATGATACCTTTTTTAAACTTATTAGAAAATTTATTTTTTGATATTTAATAAATTATGTTACAATTTACCTTGATTTATAAAAAAAGGAGATACATGAATGGTCTAATAGGAAACTTACTTAGCTCTGGTCTTGGTTCTGGCTTACTAGAGCAAATGGCAGGCAAAAGTGGTTTGGATGTGGGCAGCATAGGAAATGTGGTTTCAAAGGTAGCCCCAGCATTGATGGAAAAGGCAAATGAAAACTTTAAAGGGGATAAAGATTCTAGCAATCTTTTAGATCTAATAGATAAAACAAATCTTGACGATCTAACAAAGGATCCAGGCAAACTAGCAGATACCGAACATGGAAATGCTATCCTAGGAGAGCTTACTGGCTCAAAAGAAGAAAGTCGCGCCTTAGCATCTGATATGGGAAATTCCTTAGGAGTTGATGCTGGATCTATAACAAAGATTTTACCAATGGTAGCACCCTTAGTGGCAGGAATGCTAAACAAACAAAAAAGCGCCCTAGGTTCAGGGGGAGATACAAATATGCTCACTTCAGCACTTTCAAGTTTCATTGATAAAGATAATGACGGCTCGGTTGCGGATGATCTAATGGGCATGGCTGGTAAATTTTTCAAATAAGGAGAGAAAATGAAAATTGTACTTAGAAAAAGTGATGCAAAGGAACCATTTACCTTTGTATTTTTAGATGATGAGGGAAAAACTCTTATAAAAAGTGAAAACTATACCCAAAAAGCAAGCGCTAAAAATGGTATAGAATCTGTTAGAAAAAACTGCCTTGAAGACAAAAGATATGAATTTAAAGAGGCAAAAAGTGGAAAGCTATTTTTCAATATCAAATCAACAAATGGACAAGTTGTTGGAACAAGTGGCTTTTTTGATGATAAAGCCAAGCAGGATAAAGCAGTAGCTTACCTAAAAGCCAACGCCAAAAAAGCCAAGATTGAAGAAGCTTAAAAAATAAATCTTTACATGTATTTTTATGCATGTAAAGATTTTTCTTACATTTCTCACAAAGGAAAATCCCATGCAAAATCTCTATGAGCAATTAAAATATTTCTATCTAGGATATAAGGAAAATTCCACCATTCCAGTTCTTTACGAAAACAAAGACTTAACAACCCATGCTTTAATCATAGGCATGACAGGAAGCGGAAAAACAGGGCTAGGAATTGGACTAATCGAAGAGGCAACACTAGACAATATCCCCTCCATCATCATCGATCCAAAGGGAGATATGGGCAATTTATTACTAACTTTTCCAAAACTAAAGGGGAAAAATTTTGAACCTTGGGTGGATAAAAATGAAGCTAGTAATAAGGGGCTAAGTGTACAAGAATACGCAAAAAAGATAGCCTCAACTTGGAAAAAAGGCATTGAAAATTCAAACCAAGATATAAGCCGCATACAAAGACTAAAAGATAATGGAGATTTTACCATCTATACTCCTGGCTCAAAGGCTGGGGTTGGAGTTGCCTTGCTTTCAACTTTCAAGGCTCCTCCTAGTGAGATTTTAGAAGATTATGATTTGTTAAATACCCTAATTGGCTCGATAACAACGAGCATTTTAGAACTCATTGACATACAAAGCGACCCTATTTCAGGAAAAGAACATGTATTAATTTCTTCCATATTTATGGATGCTTTTGCCAAAAAAGAAGACATAAGTTTACAAGATCTAATTTCTAAGATCGTTACACCTCCCTTTGAAAAAGTTGGAGTTTTTTCTTTAAATAAGTTTTTTCCACAGGAAAAAAGATTAAACCTTGCCATGAAGCTAAATACCCTCATAGCAAGTCCTGCCTTTAGTTCTTGGCTCCATGGGCAAAGCTTGGATTTAGATAACATGCTTTATACAAAAGATGGAAAAGCAAAGGTAAATATCTTTTCAATTTCCCACCTAAACGATAAAGAGCGTATGTTTTTTGTAACCATGCTTTTAAATAATTTCCTAGGTTGGATGAGGCGACAAGAGGGAAGTTCCCGCCTAAGGACCTTACTTTACATGGATGAAATTTACGGCTTTTTCCCTCCATCCCAAAATCCCCCATCCAAAAAACCCATGCTAACCTTGCTAAAACAAGCCCGTGCCTTTGGAGTTGGAGTTGTTTTATCCACCCAAAATCCTGTGGATCTAGACTATAAAGGTCTTTCAAATATAGGAACTTGGTTTATAGGAAGACTTCAAACCAAACAGGATAAACAAAGGGTGGTTGAAGGATTGCAGGGGATTAAGGGAAGCAAATACGATAAAAAAGATTTAATGAAACTTTTATCAAACATCAAAAAACGCCATTTTTTGCTAAAAAATATCCATGAAGAAGGTTTGCTGGTATTTTCCACAAGATGGGTTTTATCCTACCTCAAAGGCCCACTCTCAAGAAAGCAGATAAAAACCCTAATGAAGGATAAAAAACCCAAAAAAGAAGAAAAGTTGCCAAAAGAAGAAAAAACAAAATCCCAAACTAGCCAAAATGCACCTATTTTAAGTGGGGAGCTTGAGCAGGATTTTGAATATTATAGCCAAAGTAAAGAATACATTTTAGCTCCATTTCTCACATGTAAGGCTAAGGTAAATTTTGTAAATAATTCAAAAAATATAGATGCAAAGAAAGAATTTTACCTAAGAGTGCCCTTAAATGAAAATCAAGATCAAATCAACTGGGAAAACTTGGAAAATACCAATCCTAAAAACATAGAACAAAAAGCTAGGATAAATTCCACTTACAATAAACTACCAAATTTTATGCTTGAGCTAACAAACACAAAAGCCCTTTTAAAGGAATTTACAAACCATCTTTATCAAAACCAAAGATTAGAGATTTTTGTAAATAAAGCCTTAAAGTTAAACTCTCGCCCAGAACAAAGCGAGGAAGCTTTTATGGTTGAAGTTAGGAACAAACTAGAGGCCTTAAAAGAAGATGCTATCAAAAAGATAGAGGAAAAATTTGAAAAAAAACAAACCACCCTTGAGAGAAAATTAGACTCAGCTGAGCATAAATTAGACAAGGAAAAAAGCGATGTGAGCTCTAAAACCACAAACACCATCATCACCATAGGCTCGTCCATCCTAGGGGCTGTTTTTGGAAGAAGTTTGCTTTCTCGCACAAATATCGCAAAGGTTGGCTCATCGGTTAAAAGTGCTAGTGGAATCTTGAAAGAAAAAAGGGATGTTCAAAGGGCTGAGGAAAATATAGAAAATATAAATTTAGATCTAGACAAATTGCAAGAGGAATTGCAAGAGGAAATCTCAATCATAAACGAAAAATTTACCATAAAAAACTTTCCAAACGAAACTTTTCAGGTAAAACCCCGCAGGGCTGATATTTACGATGCGAAAATATCCCTAACTTGGGTTGAGGAATAGGGGGGTAACAGAGGCAGTGCCGAAAACAGAAAACAGATAACTGAAAACGGATGATTAGGGTGGGCATTTTTACAAAATGCCATTTATTTTTTATTGGTTGGTGTTGTGCAAATTATTCCTCAAAATCCCTATAATATTCTAGCTGATCTCGATGTAAAATCCTGATAAAGTTTGTATTTCCAGCAACTCCAGTGGGATAACCTGCGGTAACCACGTAAGTTTTTCTTAGATTTATAAGCTCACTAGATAAGCCTTTTTTAACCACGCTTGAGAGCATCTTGCTTAAAGGTTTTTTCTCAACGCTCATTACCGGATTTACTCCCCAAACTATGTTTAGGGTTCTAGCTGTTTTTTCATCGTGAGTTACGGCTAAAATGTCAGATTTTATCCTGTATCTTGCTATTTTTTTGGCTGATTGACCTGAACTTGTGAGGATTATCATAGCTTTTACTTGCAAATCTTGTGCCAACCTTGCTGAAGATGAAGTAACAATATCCGTCTCATCTAAAAATTTAAAATCATCAAATTTATTGTAAGGATATAATTTTTCCGTTTCTTTTATGGTATTTGTCATGGTAATAACCGCTTTTACAGGGTTTGCACCCACTGCACTTTCTTCGCTTAACATCACAGCATCGGTTCCATCTAAAACAGCATTCGCCACATCGCTTATCTCCGCCCTTGTGGCAGTTTCATTTTTAGCCATGGATAAAAGCATTTGAGTTGCTGTGATGACTGGTTTTGACGCAGCATTTGCTTTTTTTATAAGCATTTTTTGGATGCCTGGAACCTTATAGTATGGAACCTCTATGCCCAAATCTCCGCGTGCAACCATGAGCCCATCGCTTACTTTTAAGATATCATCTATATTTTCAACCGCATCAAATTTTTCAATTTTTGCAAAAAGTGAAACCTTGCCACCATTTTTTTCTATAATCTCCCTAGCCTGCAAAACATCATTTGAGGTTTGTACAAAGGAGATCGCAATAAAGTCAACCCCATTTTCTATTCCCCAAAGTAAATCTTTTTCATCTTTTTTGGTTATAACATTTATGTTGATCTTAGTATTTGGAAAATTAACACCCTTATTGGAAGATAAAATGCCTTTATTTTCAACCTTTGCAACTATATGTTTACCAACTTCGACAACCCTAGCTCGTATATTTCCATCATAAAGATAGATGTATTCATCCTCTTTTAGCAAATCAAGAACTTTTGGTTGATTGATACTAAGGGTATAAAGCCCCTTTTCTAGCTTTTTACCAACTATCTCATCTCTGGAAAATTCCAACAAATCCCCAGATTTTAATTCAAAATCATTTTTTAGTTTCCCAACCCTAATCTTTGGACCACAAATATCTTGCAAAACCCCAACTTTTTTACCAGTTTTCTTTTCAGCCTGGCGTATTTTTGCTAAAACCTTAGAATGATAAGCATGATCCCCATGGGAAAAATTCATCCTAAAAACATCCGCCCCCGCTCGTATCAAACCCTCAATCGTACTTAATTTATCACTAGCTGGACCAATGGTAGCTAGTATCTTTGTCTTCTTTTTCATGTTTTTACCCCTTTTTTTAAACCTATTATACTACATTTTTCATTTTGATTGAGTTTAAAATATTAAAATAAATAGCATTTTGAAAAAATGCTTACCCTACTAGTTATCCGCTTTCAGTTTTCCGCTCTCCGTTTTCTGTTAGCTAAGCTTTTTTTCAAGAAATTTTGACTAAAATTTTTCAAAAGGATAAAAAATGATAATAACACCACAAAATTCTTTAGCAGTAGTTGTGGACATCCAAGAAAAGCTCCTCCCCCACATCCACCAAAAAGATGAAATCCTCAAAAATACCAACATTCTAGTGGAGGGATTAAAGATATTTGATATACCATTTATCCTAAACGAACAATACCCGCAAGGTTTAGGCAACACTATAGAAGAGTTGAGATCAAAACTTGAAAATGTGCAATCCCTAGAAAAAACCTGTTTTAGTTGTTGCGCAAATGAGCAAACCAGAGAAAAGATAATAAAAAGCAAAAAAACCACAGCCATAGTCTTTGGCATTGAAACTCATATATGCGTTTTGCAAACCTGTCTTGATCTAATTGCAAACAATATCTCACCTGTTTTGGTAGTTGATTGTTGTGGCTCAAGAAAAAAACAAGATAAGGACCTAGCCGTACAAAGAATGGTGCAAGCTGGAGTTATACCCACAAGCTATGAGGCGCTACTTTTTGAACTATGTAAATCCAGCAAGCATCCAAATTTTAAAGAAATTAGCAAGTTAGTAAAATAAATCTATCTTATAAACTGAACCACATTTTCCAAAGGCTCTCTTATCTGTTTTGATTGGGGGTTTATCCTGTATCCAAAAGGCAAAACTAAAGAGAGCTGATATTTTGAAGTATCAAGCCCTAAAACCTCTTCAACTTTTTGCTTCTCAAAACCCTCAATAGGACAAGAATCTATACCCCTAACCGCAGCAGCATTCATCATATTTGCAGCTGCCAAATAGGTTTGCCTAGCAGTCCAGGAATAGGTTTTCTCATCGGTGCTTAAAGTATCTTTTAGATGATTTGAATATAAATTTATATAAGCTTGATACCTTTCTTTAGACTCCCCAAACCTTCTTTTAACCCTTTGCTCGACCACTTTAGAGCCAACCCTAACTCCCTCTATGGCACAAAGTACTATAACTAGATGCGAACAAGAGGTAATTTGGATTTGATTCCAGCAATGGGGTCTTATCTTAGCTTTTAGATCTTCATTGGTAATAACCAAAAATTTCCAAGGCTCCATGCCAAAAGATGAGGGAGATTTTCGTCCTGCTTCTAAAATAAAATTCATATCTTCATCACTAATCTTTTTACCCTCATCAAATACCTTACAAGCGTGCCTAAAATCCATAGCCTCTACAAAAGTTTTTTCCATTTTTCATCCTTTTTGTTTTTTGGTTTAGAAAATTATACAAGTAATTTACTTAAAAACATCTTACTTTATTTTAAGTAAGTAAAGATATTTTAGTATATATATCAAATACGCATATTATGCTATAATCTCCCAAAAGGATTACGATGAATAAAAAACAATGCCCATCAAGTATAACATTGTGCCCCGTAAGCACAACCTTAGACATCTTTAATGACAAATGGAAATTGTTTATTATTTGGCATCTAATAGATAAGAAAAAAAGATTTAAAGAATTAAACGAAGATCTTTGTGACATAACCCAAAAAACCCTCACCATAAAGCTTAGAGAACTTGAAGAGAGAAAAATTATTAATCGAAAAGTATATGCACAGATCCCCCCAAAAGTCGAATACAGCCTAACCCCCATAGGACAAAAACTAAAACCCGTTTTGGAAGAAATGTACAAATGGGGCATGGAATATATGAAAAACTAAAAAAACAGATCACAGTTTTTCATATGAAAATAGAAAAAATATTTACACTCTACAGACTCGGCTTAATTAATAACAAAATTTCTCCAGCCCAGGGTGGATTAATTTTAAAAATAACCCACCTTTCGAGCTATATAAATCCAGCCGAAATCCTAACTTTTTTTAAAGCAACAAAAGAAAAATAGGTGTCATATCCATACTATCCCTAGGTGGCTCTGAAATATTTCCTTCTACCAAAACATCATAATTATAGTTTTCTAGTATATAGTGCGAAGAATTATCGGGATTAGATGGAGAAACCACCACATAATAAATACCATTTTGAAAATTGTGGGAAAGGTTGACATAACCCCCATTAGACACAACAAGCTCTCCATCTGAATTATAAATATTTAAATAAAACGCGTCAATATCTTTAAATTCCACATTTCCATCCAAAACAACCTTAAAGGCATCATCATCATCTGTGTTTATTATAATGCCCTGCAAGTGCTTATTGAGAAGCTTATCTGAACTTTCAAGCCTTTTATTTGAGCTTGCATCAGTCGGGTCTGTTTCTAAAATTATCTCATCTATATTAGAAACACTATCTCCATCCTTATCTTTTTTTGCATCCGTTCCATCATAAGGATCCAAACCATATCTTAATTCATCTTTGTCAGTTATGCCATCATTATCTGAATCCAATGGAGGAGTTGCCCTTTGCATATCGCCTTCTACAACCACATCATACTCTTTATTATCCACACTATAATAAAAACTTGATTCGTGGCTTCTAGCCGAAACAACAACATAGTATTTTCCATTTGGAAAATTGTATGTAAAACTATTGCTGTCGGATACTATGAGAAGATTTCCATCTAAGTCATAAATATTCAAGTAAAAACCAAATATATTATCAAAATTTATTTCACCATTTAAAATAAGATCGAAAGAATCACTATCTCGGCCATCACTCAAAACACCTTTCAATCTTTTGCCCTTAATATCATCTGTTAATTCAAGTTTTTCATTATATTGATCTGCGATATAATATTTTGTTTGATTTATGGTTTTTGTATTGTTTGCAGCGTTAGGATTTCCCTCACTAACTCCTATTGTATGACCTTCATAAGTTATATCTGGGTTTGAAAAGTATGGTATTTCAGGACTTTTATAACTCATAACGGTTGCAAAAACGCCTTGTTGATCATATCCGTAAGCGTAGTTAAATATTGGCGTTCCAGAAGAATTATCTCTATCATGCTTGCAACCAAAATTGTGTCCTACCTCATGTATAAAAGTTAAGTCGCTACAATTATATTGTTTATTTTCTACAACCGTAAAAGGATGATTAAAATCTATATAATTTATACCAGTTGCAACACGTCCAAGACCGCAGGCCATTCCGCCACCATTATAGATCCTAAAAAGAGAAGCAAAATGTGCTTTATATTTTCTTTTTAATTGTCTTACTTTACTATTGGATCTAAAGCCATCTAAGGCTGTATTTATATCATTAAGCTCACTTGTTGAAGAATTATTAAAAAGCTCACTATGAACTAAGTTTAATTCTATATCGATTTGAGAGTTTGAAAAGACATTATTTGCCAAATCGATCAGATATTGTATCCTAGTTTGAGCCCCTGCCCCATAATAATTGGAAAAATTTTGAGTATATAAAATCATCACATTTAACTGCAATTTGCCATCGGTTATATTCAAATCAAAGTCATCAAAATCAGGAGATGAACCAGAATCACCACCCCCATCCATCAAACTATTTTGATATAGATCAGAATCTTGGTGATCTAGGTTCATGTGCTCTTTAAACTTTCTTTGTTTTAAGGGACCTTCTTTTGAGATATTGTATGTATTATTTTGATTGGCAAATATTCCATAGACATCTAAACCATTCCTTATTTTCCCCATCAGTATGCCATTAAAATACGTTAACAACAAAGTAGAATCTTCACTTTTATTTTCGCCCACCCAACTAACACTGCCATTTAAATTTCTTTTAGACTTTATTCTGGAAAATTTGATAATTTTATTACTGCTTAAATGTATATGCAAAAATGAGATATTTTCTAAATCATTTAGGATATCTTCTTTAAGGGAAACCACTATACTATCACCGCTTGGGCTACTTATGAGATTGCTAAAATGGTTTTGTAAATCCTTGGCACACAAAACACTCACAAAAACTACCAAAATAAAAACTCCAAATACCTTTTTCATTTTAACCAACTCCTTGAGATTTTTTTGACAATTCAATGATATAATCGATTATATCATTTTTATATTAATCTAAACAAAAAGTAAAATTTATATTATGGGTATTTTTAGACCAGCAAAGAAACTACATAAACAATAAAAAAGCTTATTGTTTTGAAAATATCATAGCAAAACCAATAATACAATACAAAATCAATTCAATCCTTAGATGCAAGATGTATTTTGGTAAAAATCCAAGTAAACTTGCTGTAAAGATTGCCACACAAAAAAAGCTAATAAAGGCTAAAATATATTTTGCTTTTTGAACCTTTAATGAATAGAGTATGGGTAGTAAAAATGAAGTTCCAATAAAAGAATTTATGGAAAAAAGTATCAAAGATTTAAAAGAACTTTGGGCTAAAATTAAGGCTATGATGGAGCAGATTAGAGCCGTTATTTTTACAAAGATTTTCGCATTTTTATTTTCTTCTATGTTTTTTGAGCTAAAAAATGACGCCCATTCTGTGCCTATTGCCATAAGTTGGCTATCGCTTGTGGACATAGATGCGCTTAAAACTCCGATGACAAAAAGTGCGTAAAAGATAGGGGGAACTTCTTCTTGTAAAATTTGGAGTAAAAAATCATCTTTTCCTATAAGTGAGCCTTTAAAACCTATAAAAATGGTTGGCAAAATAACCAAAATCACAAAAAAACAAAAAACTAAACTAGCTTTAACAAAAGTTTTATCGTCCTTTGCCACTAGCATTCTTGTGGTAAGTTGAGGTTGAACATAGGGCATAAGGGAGATCGAAATAAAGCTTATGAGCAAAAATTGCCAATTTAAAATACCGCTAGGTCCGGGCAAGGATAAGAGGGCTTCATCTTTTTGGGATACTTGCAAAAAAAGATTTTCCACTCCACCCACATTTGACAAAACAAAAAATGCTATCGCCCAAACCACAATAAGCATTACAAGTCCTTGAAAAGCGTCTGTTATATAGATCGCCTTTATGCCCCCAAAAGAAGAATACAAAAGCATTAAAGCAACCATGACACAAGACCAAAATAAATAACCCTCGCCCACAGGAAAAATACTACTAAATAAAAAAGCTGCACCTTTTATCTGTATGGTTATGTAAGGAATTAGAAAAATTGTTGTAAATAATAGATAAAAAAAGATTATAAATTTATCATATTTTTGAGTTTTTAAAATCTCGGTTATATTTTTTGGATTGCCGCTAAAGCTTGCCACCAAATGGCGAAACTTTAATCCAAAATAGAGCATAAATCCACCCATAGCCACATCGCTGATACCCAAAAATATCCACGCCCCAACCCCATGTTTAGCAAAAAAACTTGGCATACCTTGGAGGGTAAAAGTAGAAAAAAGCGTGGCTAAGATACCCAAAAATGTTAGCATCACACCTATATTTGAATTTGCAAATAAAAAAGTGGATGTTTTTTTATTTTCTTCTCTTCCTTTAAAAGCATAAAAAACCATAAATGCCAAATAAAATAACGAAAAAATGATAAGATAAATTTTCATGATTTTTTAATAAGTCTCATAACTTCAAATGAAAAATAGATCACAAAAGACAAAGAACAAAATATGCCAAAAGCTAACACAAAGGGAAATCCAAAAACAAAGATCTCTGTCTCAACAAAACCAACGATCAAAGCCAAAAAAAATCCTCCCAAAATGATGATGGGAATTTTAATACTAGGTTTTATGACTATTCCTTATCGATTTGCTCTTTAAATTTTGTTTCATTGCAAGAGAGATTTAGGTATTTACAGATCATCTTCGCATCTCTCCAAGCATTTCCCAAACAGCTTGTTGCCCCTGGGCTTGGTGTCATGTTAAAAAGTATACCAGTTCCTGGATTTACACTGGCTTCACCAAGGAGAAGTCGTTTATTTTTCTTATCTAAAACCTGGGGTCTAACGCCACCAAAACCTTTGGCGTATTTTATATCACTTCTTTGCAAAGATGGGATAAGCTTTCTAGCATCTTGTAAAAATAATTCCTTTCCAACATAGGGAACCTCAAACAAAAAGTTTCTTACAATATAATTTCGTATCTCGCCATCGCTAAGTAAACCAAATAAGATCTTACCCACATTATGATCAAACCTTAAAGCCTTAATAAATTCAGGAATAGAAGAATTTCCCTTATATCTTTCTAGCTTTGGCAAAGCAAGGGCGGTTGGTCCAAACCTAGTAAAGCCATTTGCAAATATATCTGGATCACCATGCAAGGCTGCAAAGGGAAGTTTAGGGTTTTGCACCATATAAACCTTTCCATTTAAAACCTTTTTAGTACCAAGATAAAAACTTCCAGCTATGGGTAGGCTTCCATAATTTGTCCCATGTCCCATTTTGTGTGCAAGGTATAAAGAGTGAGCGCCAGAATCAACCACAACAAAATCAGCAGTATAATTTTCCCCGCTAGATGTATGGATGTGGTGAATATCTCCTAATTGCTGTATGCTATCAACCCTTGAGCTAAAAAATATATCGGTTTGTTTATTTCGGATCTTTAAAGTATTATTTACAAAACTCTCAGCCATAGCGCCAAAATCAACGGTGCTATATTCGCTAGAAGCCCCAACACCTACAACATCTTCCTTTCGTTCTAATCCATTTTCATCAAAGATAACAGCAGGCTCAATCTCTTTTAATTTTTTCTTATCATATACTTCCAAATAAGGATAAAGTTCACTAAACTCATCATATCTATTGGTCATAAAATCAACTTCTTCATCCCCTATCCCTATTGCCATTTTTTGACCCTTAAACATGAATTTATTGTCGTATTTATGCAAAAGACAATAATTTTCTATCATTTTCGCCGTTTTTTTAACATCCCTTGCCTTATCTATGGTGTAATTTGTCTCTATGTCTCCACAATGGATGGTTTGGGAGTTGCTTGTACCCTTTGAATTTAGTTTGGCTACACCCTCATATTTTTCCAAAAGGGCAATTTTTTTGATGTTGGTATAATGTGCTAACTCATAAAAAAGCGCCGTACCTGAAATGCCTCCACCAATTACCACAACGTCATAATGATTTTTTGTCATGGGTAAAAACTCCCTTTATTTTATATATTTTCACCTACTAAAATACTACAATAAGCTAGTTAAAACTCGTCTTAACCAGAGCAAAATCAAGCTAATTTATTATAAGAATTTAAAATATTCTAGCAATTAGACTAAATTATGATTTTTTAAGTCCAATGGCTTCGATCTCCACAAGGGCATTTTTTGGTAAAGTTTTTACAGCAATGGTACTTCGTACAGGTTTGTGTGAGCCAAAAAAACTTTCATATACTTCATTAACAACAGCAAAATCATCCATATTTGCCAAAAAAATGGTAGTTTTTACCACATGATCTAGATCACTCCCACCCTCTTTCAAAACTTCCCTTAGATTTGTCAAAACTTGCCTTGTTTGCTCTTGTACTCCGCCCTCATTCATAACCCCATCGGCATCTAAAGCAATCTGCCCTGAAGTAAATATAAAATCACCCACACCAACCCCTTGGGAATAGGGTCCGATAGCTTGGGGTGCTTTGTTTGTGTTTATGAAATTCATTTTGTCTCCTTTTTTTGTTAAAATTTAACAGATAATTTAAGCACCTGCTATTTTTATATCAAGTTTTCTTTCCGCACAATCACTTAAAAATATATTGATAAGGGTTTGATATGGAACTCCTTTTTTCTTTCCAAGACTTTTGAAATATTCAATAGTGCTTATATTAACATTCATGGAAACTTGCTTCTTTAAATTTTTATCCACGTAAGGATTTGGTATGGCATTTGAAAAATCATATTCTTCTTTCATTGTTTATCCTTGTATTGTTTTTGTTCTTTTTTAGTAGCTTTTCTTGAAGATATAATGCGAATTGTCGCGTTCTCATCCCTATAACAATGAACAACCAATAAAATTCTATGCTTTTGACTTAACCCCAAAAGCAAAAATCTCTCCTCATACTCTGAATGACTTTCATCAAAGATAACTAAACCACATTCATCAGCAAATACACTTCTAGCTTCAGTAAAATCTACCCCATATTTTACTATGTTTAATTTTTCTTTTATGAGATCCCATTCATACTTCTGTTCATTGTTCATAATGATATTATAATTATATAAGCATTATATTTTACTTAATCTTTACTATATAATTTTATCAATTCCCTAAAAACTCTCTCTAAACCCTCAACCTCGCTAAAATCCACCCTTTCATTGGGTGCGTGAATTCTGTCGTTTATAACTCCAAATTCCACCACATCTATGCCAAAACTGCCCATATGTCTTGCATCGCTTGTGCCTCCTGCGGTGGAGTGATCTGGCTTTAGATGCAAGATTTTTTCGACACTTTTTGTCATATTTTTAATTAAAAGTGAATTTTTATCGGTTATAAACGGAAATGATCCTTGGGTTAATTTTAGTTTAAATTCGCATTCTTTTAGGAGCTCTTTAATATAAGTTTCCACATCTTCTTTTTTTGTTTTGGTGGAATTTCTCACATTGAACATAAGCTTCAAATATCCAGGGGTTACATTTGTAACCTCAAGTCCACTTCTTATATCAGTCAATACAAGCTGTGAGGGGGCAAAAAATTCGTCTCCATCATCAAATAAATGCCCTGCTAATTTATCTAGCAGGGGTGCTATTTCATGGATGGTGTTTTTGGATTTTTCAGGATAAGCTGCGTGTCCACCTCGTCCAAAGATTTCTAAAACACCATTTATGCTTCCTCGCCTTCCAACTTTTATGCTATCTCCAAAAATCTTATCGCATGTTGGCTCAGCCACAACCACAGCATCTGGTAAAAAGTTTTCTTTTTTGAGGTATTCTAAGATTTTTATACTCCCATAGGTTCCCTCGCCCTCTTCGTCACTTGTTAAAAGCATGGAAATTGTTCCATTAAATTCCCTAATATCCCTACAAGCACTCAAAAAAGCACAAACCCCACTTTTCATATCTTGGGTTCCGCGGGCATAGATAAAACCATCCTTTTTTGTTGGGATAAAGGGATCGCTATCCCAACCCTTATCAGCTGGAACCACGTCAATGTGTCCTGCAAAACTAAGATGGATACCATCTCCAAATTTTTTATAGATGATTAAATTTTTGGTATCTTCAACATTTACATCCACAAAATCCCAACCTTGCATATAGGATTTTATAAAATCAAATGCCCCACCATCACTTGGGGTAATGGATCTAAAAGAAAGTAATTTAAAAAATAATTGTTCTAAATTCATCACACTCTCAATGTTTATATATTTGGATTTTCATAAAAAATATAAAAGGTCGAATAATCGCTTATCTCAAAATAAACCTTTTTCTCACCCTTATCCACTTTCATATTAAAATTTTCATCCAAATATCCATACCCATAGCGATAAGATCTAGCTTCCTTGTCCCTTGTACCAATGGCGGTGGACATTTTGTCGATTTTGATAAATTGCTTAACTTTTTTATCCCCAGCATAGATTTCCAAAACACCATTGGTTCCAGTCCAATTTTGTATGGCACGCCCGATTTTATTTTGGGTTTCCTGGGTACATCCTAGGAAAAATATCAAAACTAAAAATATAAATAATTTCTTCATTTAAAACTCCTCAAATTAGATTATAACATATTTTACAAGTGTATAACTTTAGCCCCATATCCCCCCATGGAAGGGCTTGCGTCATTAAAAGAAACAACCCTAGGATGGGCTTTTAAAAATTCCCCGACCGCATAGGACAATTTCCCTGTTCCAATACCATGATAAACTAAAACCTCATCAAAGCCACTCAAAAGCGCATCGGAGAGAAATTTATCTAATCTTTCAAGTGCTTCATCGGCTCTAAGCCCATGTAAATCGAGCTTCACTGAGCCTTGATTTGATTTTTGCACTTGAATTTTTGGACCTTTTTTGATAGGCACAAAAGAACTTCTTTTTAGGGTATTTAAAGGAACTCTCAAAGTGGCAAAATCGCTCTGAATAGTAGCAGTTTGTTTTTTAATGCTAATTATCACACCCTTGGTTGAGCCGTATTTTACCCTATCGCCAACTTTTAAAGGCAAAGGTTTTTGGTTTACTTGGATAGGTCTTAAAAGTTTTTTGGCATTTTGGGCTTTGTTTAGACCTTGGTGAATTTGTTTTAGATCCTCTTTTTTTGCAGCCTTTTTAGCTTCGTCTATGGCTTCGTTAAATTCCCTCTCTAGCTTAGAAAATCGCCTTTTAAATTCATCTTGCAATTTCTCTTTTTGATCTATAAGTTTTTCTTTTAACTCATTTGCTTTTTTTGCCTTTTGTTCGGCTTCTTTTAGCCTAGATTTCATTCTTAGTTCTAGATCTATATTTTTTTGAATTAGATCGTTTAATTTTTCCTTATCTTCCCCATAAACTTCCCTTGCCTGGCTTACTATTGATCTTGCTATTCCGTACCTTTGAGCTGTTTCAAAAGCATAAGACTTTCCAATAGTCCCTTTTAAAAATTCAAAGGTTGGTTTGCTAAATTTTTCATTATATAAAGCCGCTTTTAACTCCACTTCATCCTCAGTTGCCAAAAGTGAGGCTAGGCGTTTATGGTGGGTTGTGATGACTATTTTAGCATTTTGAGCGATGAGCTTTTTGATGATAACAAAAAACAAGCTCGCCGCCTCATCCGCATCGGTTCCAAGTTCAATCTCATCAACCCCAACTAGTATATTTTTTTTGCCAAAAAGTTTTGAAAATTCTCTCATTCGCCCTGCAAAGGTTGAGATATCATTACTTGCATTTTGTGGGTCTTCTATGATTGAGATTATCTCCTTAAAACTTCCTATATTTGAATAAGCACAATTAATTGGCATGGGGATAAGATATTTTGCCAAAAGTGTGGCACTTAGGATGGATTTTAAAAGCATGGTTTTTCCACCAGCATTAACACCTGTTATCATTAAAACATTTTTGCTAAAATCCACACTAATGGGCTTTGGCTCATTGAGAGCTGGATGCTTAAAATCTTTTAGCTTAATGTTGTGACTTTTGTTTGGCAAAACAAATTCAAGGCTATTATCTTTTGCAAAATTTACCCTAGCATTATAATTATCAAATCTATCAAATTCCTTATTTATAAATTTTAAAAATAATAACTTTTTATTAAATTCATTGCTAATTTTTTGGCAATATTCATAGATAATTCTTTCTTTTTCATCCAAAAGGGCACTTTGTTTTTGCTTTAACTCATTGAGACTATCTGGTACAATGTAAAAAAATCCCCCGCTACTTCGCCCAACTATACTAGCTTTTAAAACATGGTTAAACCCGCCTCTGACCAAAAGAGCTTCGTGTCCATTTATGTAGTGAACTTGGGTATCTACGATGTAGCTTTCTAATCTTTTTGTGGAGAAAAATTGTCTAAACTTGGTATTTAGATCTTCTTTTATTTGTTTTAGGGCATGTTCTATATTTACAAACCTCTCATCTAGATTTGTATCTAATTCGCCCTTTTCGTTAAAATAATTGCAAATTTCAAGTAAATTTTCAGGGAAAATAATCTTTTCAAGCCATGAGCCTAATTTTCCATCAAAATGTAAACTTTTAAGATAATTCATATATTTTATGATCTTAACAAATTCATAAATTTCTTTTACATGAAGCACACCTTGCTTTGAGATATGGATAAGGCTTGTATTTAGGTTTTGAACTTCTTTTGGATTTTTGTATTGTTTTTTTTCTAGCTCGCTTATGATTTCATAATGCAAAGAGCTATCCCCTTGCATGAAAATTTCTTTTTCTCTGGCAAAGTAGGCTGTAAATTTTTCGATAAACCTATCCAAATCAAGTTTGGAAAACAATTTATCCATTATTAGATCCCTCGCAATTGATAAGTAATGTCCCCTGCGCCAAAACCTATGATAAGACCTTTATTTAGGATTTTTTTATTGCCACCATTTAAAAAACTAATACCATCTTTTTCCCTTTGAATTTTTTTGGTAAATTTGGGATTATAGGCTGCAAATTCTTTTTTGAAATCTATTTTCTGCTCACTCTCTCCAGCGGCGAAAACTGGCAAAATTACAAGATTATCAACCCCTTCAAAACATTCCTTAAAACCATCCAAATTATCAATGGTTCTTGAAAATTTATGGGGTTGCCATATCACATTTAAACTCTCAAGACCCTTAGCATTCCCATAGGATCTAGCTGATTTTAGAGTGGCCTTTATCTCCGTTGGATGGTGGGCATAGTCATCTATGAGGGCAAAATCCTCGCTTGAACTTAAAATATCAAATCTTTTTTTAATGCCTCGAAACTTTTTTAACCTTTCTTTGATGGTTGGGATATCATGCTGATGTGAACTAGCCATGATGGCTAAACTTGCGTCAATTGCCATATGCTCCCCAACTCCCCAAACTTCGAAAACTCCCAAATCTTTAAGTTTAAAGCTGGTAAATGGTTCATTATCTTTTATAATGGTTTTTATATCTTTGATATCTCGTGAGGGATACAATCTTGTAGCATCTAGATCATGTAAAGAGCTTAAAAATTCATCTTCTGCGTTTATAACCCTAAAAGTCGCCTTATTTAAAAACTCTTTATAGCCCCCATAAAATTTATCATAATCATAATTATAAAATTCCATGTGTTCTGGCTCGGCATTGGTAACTACGGCGACATGGGGGTTTGAATTTAAAAAACTAGCGTCGCTTTCATCGGCTTCAAATATTATATTTTCACTCTCTTTGTAAAACATGTTTGATCCAAACTGCTTACTGATGGCCCCTATGATAACTGAGCCATCTATGATAGATGCTAGCATTGCACTTGTGGTGCTTTTCCCATGTGCTCCTGCAACGGAAAAAACTTTTTTATCCCTTAAAACTAAAGGAAGGGCTTCTTTTCGTGAAAGTATGGTTTTGCCTTGCTTTTTGGCCTCTTGTAACTCTTCATTATCTTCTTTTATGGCGGCTGAATATATAATAAGATCTTGATCTTTGATATTGTCTTTATGGTGGGGCACGTTTACTCTAATGCCCTCATTTTCAAGTTCTTTTATAATGGGAGTTCGTTTGATATCTGAACCTGTGATCTGGTAACCTTGCTTTTTTAAAAACCTACAAATCGCCGAAAGACCGATACCGCCAATGCCTATGAAATGCACTTTTTTCAAATATTTTCCTTAGATCAAATAACCCACCATAGCCTATTTTAGATGCAAAAATTTATATATAGATTTTTAGGCAAGGATGGGCTTTATTTTTATAGTGATTTTGCCTCTTTTGAGCTTGGATAGCCTTGTTTTAGGGCTTTATAAAATTTATTTGCATTTTGTTTGTCACCAATCTTGTCAAAACTTATAGCAGTATGATATAAAAGGGTAGGCATATAAGTAGCCTTATCAAAAAGTTCGACACTTTTTTTGTAATACCCTAAAGCACTACTCCATTGCTTTTTTTTGTAGGCAATTTCGCCTAGCATAAAATTACTATAAGCTGGTTTAAAATTGTTTGCCACAGAGGATTCGAAGTATATTTTTGCTTTGCTTATCTTTCCCTTATCATACAATTTTTGAGCTTGGGAGAAAATTTCAAAATTAGACTTTCCCTTTGGCTTAGGAACACTTTTTTTAGGTTCTTTAGATACTTGCTTACTTTTTTCAAGACGATTTAATCTTGATTCTAGATCTGAGAATTTCTTTTTAGAAACATAATCTGCATTTATAGAGTCAATCAAAGAGCCAAGTTCCCCTATAACCTTTTTGATTTCTTTATTGTTTGATGATTGGATTTTGTTATTTTTATCAACATGGGCTTGTATATCACTTATCTGACTAGAAAAAGGGGTAGCATTTCCATCCAATCCTAAAATATCTTCAAGCCTTGCAAGTCTTCTATCGATGCCATTAACTCTTTCATTGGTGCCATCAAATACGCTCCTTACACCCTCCATCTGCTCTTCTAGGGTTGAGAGCCTAAACTGAATATCATCTAACTGCTTGCTTAAAGCACTCATCCTTTCTTTGGTCTTTAGTAAAACTTTCTCACTATCGGTAAGACCATATGGGGAGGAAGATTCTAGATCTCCTGCCCCAAAGGCAGATCTCTCTTCGCAAAAACCAAAACCAAACAAAAAAGCCCACAAAAGAGGGGCTAATATAATCTTTTTATACATATGGCTAAGGCAACAAATCAAAATCTACACGACGATTTCTAGCACGACAAGATGCAGACTTTTCTGAACATACTGGATTATTTTTACCATAGGTAATAGTTTGGATCTTGCTTGAGCTAATGCCTTGTGAGATAAGAGCCCTTTTAACACTTTGGGCGCGCTTTAAACCTAGGGCCATATTGTATTCATCTGTTCCAAATTCATCACAATTTCCCTCTAGTTTAATGGTTAAATTAGATACCCTTTGGGATTTTAGGATTTGGGCATCATTTGCCACAACATTTCTCATGCTAGAGACTATATCAAACCTATCAAAGGCAAAATAAACTGGTTTTAATTGGGATTTTGTTCTTGATATAAATTCGCTTACAGAGCTAACATCATTTCCTCCACCAGATAAGCCAGTGGATGTATCAATACTATTAACATTTCCGCCTCCACCCAAAGACATATTTGAGCCATCTATGTCTGGATTTTTTTGGCTACAACCAGATAAAAACAAAACCGATAATATGGATAAACTAACTAATACTTTTTTCATTCATAACCGCCTTTTTAAATTAAATTTTAAAACAAGAGTTTAACATTATTTTTCTTAAACTTTACCAATCAATAGACTGAATCTTGCCAACTTGCAGGGGAAAATGGAAAGTTTTATTCTCGCTTAACCTAATGATTCCCAAAGCACTTTTAGCACCATAACTTTTTATAAAAGCTATACTTTGACCATCTTTGGAAAATCTAGGAAATAGATTTTTTCCAGTGGCAGTTAATTGTCTTATGTATTCTGTCTTAGTTGAAATTAGATATAGATTAAAGGTGGAACTGCCAAATTCACTTGCCTTATCTCGGCTTGAATATACTATATAATTTCCATGGGAGCTAACAGCATTATTGTTTCGTCCGCGGTAAATCATTTGTTCAACACTTCTGCTATGGATTTTTTTGGAAAATACATTTGGATAACCTAATCTATCGGAAACAAATACTATTTTTTTATCCCCATCCACAAAACCACCATTGACATCTATACCCTTGTAAAAAGTAATTTGCTTTTTTGCTCCACTTCTAGTATCTAAACGATAAATATCCGGCTGACCATGAGGAGCCATGGTTAAAAGCAAATATCTACCATCATCACTCACATCTGAGACAACAAGCATACCTTGGGAACTTAAAATTTTCCTCTTATGTCCTGATTTTAGATCCACCTCATATAAGGTGGGTTCCCTATCACTATAAGATGTATAGTAAAAACGACTCTGCCTAGCATCTGCCCATTTTGGAAAAAGATTTAGCCCTCCTTTAACAACTGGCTTATTAAAAGTTAGTGTATAATCTGCCAAATCGATTTGACTTTCTTTATGCCCAACATTTCTAGCTATAAGCACATATTTTTTCATCCAATCCACAGATGGAGCACCTAGTTCGTCATTTATATCACAAACTATATTGTGGGATAAAAATGGATAACTTTTTGCATCTGATATGCGGTAAGTTCTTTGACTTTGCATTTGTTTTGTGGCAGCATTTACAACTCTGACCCTTGCTAAAATTTTATTTCCATCAAATTTTTCTAGCTTATATTGTATGACTAGATTTGGTCTAAAATCCCCAAAAGTCAAAATCGGATCCATCTCATAACTTGCCCGGATGTATTTTTCGATGGGATTAAAATGGGTTGTTACTTTCAAATCCCCAATCATCATCTTAAAAAAACGCATCTTAAAAGCATCGCTAAAATCATTATTGGTTCCATCTTCTAGGATAACCTTGGGTGCTTTGTTCATATATTTTACTATTTCCATGGTTGCATCTTTTCCAAAGGAACACATGGCAAAAACCAAAAATAACATGAAAAATTTAATTAATTTCATTATTCACTCCATTTATTTGAAAATTTTATGGTCTCAAGGTCGATATTTTGAGTATTTTCTGGAAATTTAACCTCTCTCATTTGCTCCAAAAAATCCTTCAACCTTTCATTAAAAAACCCATTATACGATAAATTAACTATGGTATAGCTAAAATTTCCATTTTTATCGATGTTGATTTTCACAAAGGCATCAGCCTCAACTCCGGTATCTTCCATTTCATTCCAGTATCTAAGTAAGGTCTCTTGGATCTTTCCCCTAAACTCATCATATTCTCCAGCAGAGGAAGTTTTGCTTAGGTTTTGTGTGCTTTGAATTTGTAAGGATTTGGCGATCTTGGTAGCTTTGTTATCTTTTTTCTTTTTTGGTTTTAATCTACTTTTTTGAGTTTTAGTGCTTTTTACTACTTTAGGCTTTTTGTTTTCTTTGATTTTTATTTTACCAAAAAGATCTTTTACTTCTATCTTTGGTAGCTTTTTTTGCATAGGCTCTTGCTTTGGTATTTCTGGTATTTTAAATTGGGGTTGGGGTTTTTTTGGCTTAACTTGGGGCTGTTGATTTGGCTTTTTTATTTGTGGTTTTTGCTTTATTTCTTGTTTTTTTACTATGGCAACTTCTAAAAAATTATCTTTTTTAGAACTATATTTTTTTATAATTCTCTGATCTGATTGAAGGTATAAAAATATGGAAAACACAATCAAAACATACAAAAAAACAGATAATAAAAAAGGGAAAAATACAGCAGACCCCTTCATATGTAAAGCTTGCATCTACTCTCCTGTTTCCAAGGCAACCTTTGAAAAACCAGCATTTTTAACGCTTTTTAAAACATACATAACATCTTGATATTGCAAGGTTTTATCAGCCCTTATGTAAATGTGAGTATTTTTATCGTACTTTACAGATGAGAGGATAAAGTTATCTGCAAAGGAAGATATGGGATAACTTGATTCTTTTATCTTAACGATTCTTTTTTTATCTATGGCTATTTCTAGATCTGGAATTTTAGAGATGGATTTAGACTTTGAGCCACTAGGGAGAGCTATATTTTCCTCATAAACTAAAGCGGGGGTTGTTACCATGAGGATGGCAAGCAAAACTAGCATGATATCAACTAGGGGAGTTATATTTAACTCAGGAGATTCATTCCAGTCAATCTGCATTATCTTGCTTTGGAACTTCTTTTTGACTTAAGCTAGATTCCATAATATCAACTTGCCTATGACAAAGATTCATAAGATTATAACCCTGTCTTTTTATAATGTTGTAAAATGTATAAGCAGGAATAGCCACAAATATCCCACTAGCAGTCGCCACAAGGGCTTCGCTTATGGCTGGGGCTATTACCCCAAGGGAGGCACTTGAAGAATTGCCAAGTCCACTAAAGGTTTCGAGTATAGATACAACGGTTCCAAATAAACCTATAAATGGGGATGTGGAAGCTATAATGGACAGCCAAGATAGACCACCGCTTGCATCTTTTTCAGCCATTTTCAAACAAACACTTAAAAGTTTTGGGTTTACATTTGAACCTGAAGAACACTGCCTTAAAACAGAATTTGCAGCAACATTTTTTGCACCCATAAGCATGGCATTTAGGGATGATTTTTCTTGGGCTACTCTTCTTGATAGATAAAAACTTCTTGAAATCAAGATGGAAATAGATACAATAAAATACAAAGAAAGCCATCCTAGCACGATAAGGGTTATCATGCTAGAACGGGATAAGTAAGTTATCATTAAATCAATTATACTCAATTCGCTCTCGCTATGGTATCTATCTTAGCAGTTGCAGCAGCTATGGCAACATCTGAATCGCTCATACTTTCGATCAATCTCTTAGCACTATCAAGTGCTTTGGCAATATCACTTTCATTATCTCCACCAACCGAAACAGCACCCTCAGCTAAAACCGTTACTTTTTCTTCGTCTATGGTTGCATGTCCCCAGTTTATGGCTACTATTTCATGCTCGCCATTTTCAAGTTCGATATCTATAACTCCCACTTTTAAAAGGGATATTAAGGCCGCATGTCCAGGTAAAACCCCGAACTCTCCCTCGCTTCCAGGAAGAGTAACGGATTTTATATTTTGAGAAAAAATCAATCCCTCAGGTGTAACTATTTCTAATTTCAATAAATCCATAAAATTCTCCTAAAGAATTATTCGCCTTTTAATTTCTCAGCTTTTTCGATTGCTTCGTCAATATTTCCTACCATGTAAAAAGCATTTTCTGGTAAATCATCATACTTGCCCTCTAAAATACCCTTAAATCCAGCAACTGATTCTTCCAAGCTTACATATTTTCCAGGACTTCCTGTGAAAACCTCGGCAACAAAGAATGGTTGAGACAAAAATTTCTCAATTTTTCTTGCCCTATCAACCACAACCTTATCTTCCTCGCTAAGCTCATCCATACCCAAAATCGCAATAATATCTTGCAAATCTTTATACTTTTGTAATACTGCTTGAACCCCACGAGCTACTTCGTAGTGATCTTCGCCTAGGATTTGAGGATCAAGCATACGTGAACTTGAATCAAGTGGATCAACCGCAGGATAAATACCTTTTTCCGAAATGGCACGATTTAGAACCGTTGTTGCATCTAGGTGGGCAAAAACAGTTGCAGGAGCTGGGTCAGTTAAGTCATCAGCTGGTACATAAACAGCTTGAACTGAAGTGATTGAGCCTTTTTTGGTTGATGTAATTCTCTCTTGGAAACGCCCCATCTCACTAGCAAGTGTTGGCTGATATCCAACCGCAGAAGGAATACGTCCTAAAAGTGCTGACATTTCAGCTCCAGATTGAGAAAATCTAAAGATATTATCGATAAACATCAAAACATCAAGTCCCATTTCATCCCTAAAATATTCAGCCATTGTAAGACCAGTTAGCGCAATTCTGTTTCTTGCCCCTGGAGGCTCATTCATCTGTCCGTAGCATAGGGCAACTTTATCAAGTACGTTTGATTCTTTCATCTCATGGTAAAGGTCATTTCCCTCTCTTGTTCTTTCACCAACACCAGCAAAAACTGAATAACCGCTGTGTTTGAAAGCAACATTGTGAATAAGCTCCATGATAATAACAGTTTTACCAACACCGGCACCACCAAACAAGCCAACTTTACCACCTTTTGCATAGGGGGCAAGTAGATCAACAACCTTTATACCAGTTTCAAAAATCTCACTTTTTGTGCTTTGTTCTTCAAACGGAGGTGGATCTCTATGGATTGACCATTTTGCATCGGTTTTTAACTCTTCGCCCTCATCGATAACCTCACCAACAACGTTTAAGATGCGTCCTAACACTTCTTCGCCAACTGGAACTTTTATACTATCGCCAGTAGCACGAACAGGCAAACCTCTTCTTAAACCCTCACTCATGTCCATAGCAATAGTTCTAACTCTTCCATCTCCTAGGTGGGCACCAACTTCTAAAACTAGGGATTGCTTTTGACCATCAGCTTCAAAATCAACCACTAGAGCTTCATTGATCTTAGGCAAGTAATCTTCGTTGAAATCAACGTCAACTACTGGTCCCATTATCTGACTAACTACACCATTCATCGAATATTCTCCTTTA